>JBKSNA010000038.1:0-20294 GCA_046882085.1 Clostridia bacterium | reverse complement strand
ACACCTTCTGGTGTAATAATTCTCTTGAATTTCATATTCACCCCTATATTATTAATTTTATCATCTAGAATATTATTAGTCAAACTTCTAAAAGAAAAAAAGGAATAAATTATTCCTTTTCTATTGCGCTAACTACAAACGATATTTTCAAGCGATAGCGAAGAAAATTAGTTTATTCCGATCTTAATGCTAATACAGGATCTTTCTTCGCAGCAATTCTAGCTGGTAATAATCCTGCTATAAATGTAAGTGCAACACTAATCAATATCAATACTAGACTACCAATTATTGGAAGTTGAGCCAATCCGCCAATACCTGTGAATGACTGAAGTATTAGATTAATAGGTAATAGTAATAGTAACGTAATCAATATACCAAATACACCACTAGTTAGTCCTATAATGAAGCTCTCAGCGGTAAATACTCTCTTCACGTCTCTCTTAGATGCACCCACACTACGTAGTACGCCTATTTCTTTAGTTCGCTCTATTACTGAGATATATGTGATAATACCTATCATAATCGAGCTAACGATTAACGATACTGATACGAATGCTATAAGGACGTATGTGATAGAATTGATAATCACAGATACTGTACTCATAATAATACCTACTAGATCGGTATATGTGATCTCTTTATTCTCGTCTACACTATCATTATAATTAGTAATGAAGTCTTGAATATAGGCTTTAGAATCAAATGAATTTACATATATATTAATGCTACTTGGAGTATTTAGTGCTAGTTCACTAAGTTTACCACTAGATACAGCCTCGGAATTATTCCTACATCCTACCATATTCTCAGTGAGAGCTTTTGTATATGCTATTCCATTAGTCAACGATCCTGTATCAGTCTTATCATTTAGACGCACGATACCTACGATTTTTACTTTGTTTGTACAATTATTGAGCGCTTCCATATATTTGGTATTATACAGCGTAGGGTTAGATTCTTTGTATGTCCTGAAGTCGACCATTTCGTCATCTATCTCCACATAATAATCACTCTCTTCTAATACCTTATATTCTGTGCCTAAGATATCATCATAGTCAATCTTAATATCTAGTTTATTGCCTAATACCATCTCTTTTAAGAGTCTATCCATATCAGAATCACTCATCAATCCCAAAGCATATAGCATGTATTCATCAACTTCATGATTCTTATCTAATACCAACAAGGCATCTCCAGCATCTGTCGGATATCTACTATCTGTACCTACTAAATCATACTGTTCTCTTAGTAGAGTGTCATTGTCTAGCATCTCGTAGAATATGTCCATATTACCGAATCCAGCCATCAAGCCAGCCGCAGTGCTGGGAGTACTTGTCGGGTCTACACCCAACATTGATAATGATATGAATGTAACTCGGTCAGATGGAATAGTAATTGAATTATTATTTTCTAATCCTTGTTTAACAAATGCAAGTGACGAATACTGATCTATGAATGTATAATCGGTATCTGCAGTTTTGGTGATCGTCCACATACTAGTAGCGGAGTCGAATGATACCGCCACCTTAGATTCATTTTCTAAATAGAACATAGAATATTTGTTGATCATATTAGTTATTGCATTGCTATTAGGCTGTACATTATCTCCCGAATCGGTATAGAAGTTAAGCCCTATATCGTATGTGTATTGTATAGCAGACACATGATCTTGTATATCCTCATAATTTTCATTGAGATAGATATAGAAGCTATTTAGATCATTCGAGTCTAGGTTTTGACCTACACTATTTAGTACACTAGATATACTATCTTTAGAATACACGCCATCATTATCATGATCTACATCATCACTACTGCTATTGTCTAAAAACATACTCATCATTAGAGAGGTGAAGTCCACGCTCTTCTCTTCTATCGTGATAGGATAGGTCGAAAGAGTGTCTTCCTGCATCTTGTTGATATATGTCGAGAATCCACTCGATATGGCTAGAATCAATGCTATACCAATGATACCGATCGATCCCGCAAATGCTACTAATATAGTACGAGCCTTCTTAGTTAGCAGATTCTTTAGGCTAAGCATCATAGCCATAAAGAATGACATTGATTTCTTCTTCTCGGTCTTGGTAAATGTATTATTTTTGTTTTGTTTTTCTTTATGTTTAGATATATCCTTATTAGACTGCTTAGAAGTATATGGCATAGAGTCTTCAATGAGTTCTCCATCTAATAATTTAATAATACGACTAGAATACTCTTGAGCAAGTTCTGGATTGTGAGTTACCATGATTACTAAGCGATCTTTGCTTACTTCTTTTAGGAGTTCCATTATCTGCACACTAGTCTTGCTATCCAATGCTCCTGTAGGCTCATCTGCAAGGATTATCTCTGGATCATTTACCAATGCTCTCGCTATGGCCACTCTCTGCATCTGACCGCCTGAGAGCTGATTTGGTTTATTCTTTAGTTTATCGCCAAGTCCTACTTTTTCTAACACTTCGACTGCTCTAGCGCGTCGTTCTTTCTTGCTTACTCCGGATAGAGTTAGGGCTAGTTCTACATTCTCTAGTACTGTCTGGTGCGGGATAAGATTATAACTTTGGAATATGAATCCTACTCTATGATTTCGATAGTTGTCCCAATCTTTATCTTTGAATTCCTTAGTCGATACGCCGTCAATTATTAGATCACCGCTAGTATATCTATCTAGTCCACCAACAATATTTAGAAGAGTTGTCTTACCACAACCACTTGGTCCTAAAATCGATACAAATTCGCTTCGACGAAAACATATGCTGACACCTTTTAGTGCCTGCACTGACTGATCCTTCATGGCATATTCTTTAGTGATATCTACTATCTCTAACATGTTATATCCCCTTTTGTCCATATAATTATATTCTTTTCGATTTGGCAATGTCAATAAATTTAAATCATTAATTATATTTCATCTGTCTATAAATGTAGAAAAATAAATTTTCTTCTCTTAGCTATAATATTAAGTCGGCATTATCATAATAAAAAATAGGCACTATGCCTATTTGTTTTTTCTTGCGATTGTAGTGTTATCTTTCTTACGATTTTGAAGTTGCTTGACAGGGTTAGATTTATCTTCATAACGATAATCTTGACCAAATCTCTCTATTGCCTTATTGATAACCATATGACTAGGTACAAGACTGTCGTCTGGAATCAATCCGTCTTGATACATGAAGAAATCTGCATTATCTTTTAGTCTCATTATGTCTATATATGACTGCCTGTCGCCTGTGAGAAGGATCGTACGCTCTAACACATCTCGCACATATTCTTTATTAGTACCAAGAGTAAGAAGTCTAGGAAATTCGCCATCTCCTATTACACCATTATAATTCTTGCCTTCGTACTTTTCGAGTAGTCTTACCGCCACCTTCAAATGAGCGCATTCCATCTCAAAGAATTCTGCCCAGATTGATTTAATATTCTTATCTGTTTCTTCTTGATAGGCACTATAGTATAGATACGCTTCGGTGTATTCATGCATAACCCATTGCTCTAACCAAGTGCAAGTAGGATCTTTTAGACTCTCATATTGCGTAACATGTTCTTCTTCTACCATACCAATCTCGGCGTAAAGTTTTCTACCCAGATCGTTCTTGTACCACTGACTAATGTTCATATAGTAGTTCATAGTTTGTTGCTCTGCTGCTGTGATAATATTGGCTACCAACTTAGTATAAATATCACTTTTCTTCGCATTCATTGCACGCTTTACATTGTCCATAGGATATCTGTGATGAGCAATGGTAGGTCTACCCGGAGTGATCTCTGTGAACTTGCCTACCAACATATCCGGTGCCATATTCTTCATGTCTAGCATCATAAGGTTGCTAAATCGATAGAGATGATCGAAGTCTTCTAATAAAGCGAAATTAAGAGCCTCACGATTATCCTTGTCTGGATCATTTTGAGCAAGTGTCGCGGTTAGGTCAATAGCGAGTTGCTCATAGGCAATAGTTGTTTCTAGTATGCTTTCATTAATAGGTTTTAGGCAGGCGATTACCTTTTGTTGCTGTTGCTCTTGATTGCGAACGACAGACAAATATCTCTTGATCTCATCTATCTCGCAATTTCTAGCGAATTGATGCAAGAACCATACACTCTCATACTCTGTTCCATTCATTAGTATTACTCTAGTCTTAGTATACGGACCTGCTTTTTTCTTATTGTACGCATGCGGATACATTTTATCTATGGGTATAATGTACTGATCTATATCCTTTGTATTGTAATTCAACGGATTCATAATCTAACTCCTCGATATGATTAAATCCAAACAAAACAATTTTATTCAACAAAAGAAAAATTCGCAGAAATCTGCGAATTTTACATACCGAAATCCTTCTTATCCCAATCGAACTTTGACTCCAAAGGTTTTTCAGAAGAGTTGTTACTTACAGGATTATTGTTGTCTTTAGTATTAGGGTTATTGTCTTTTGTCTCGGTTTTTGGTTTTATAAATTTTTTACTTAGTTTGGCTAATAGATTCTTGCCACCATTATATTTCCTATCATTTAGAATCTCTAATAGTTCTCTCATCTTATTAAGTTCTATCTCAGTCTTGATGAGCTCTATTTCATCTTTTGACAACATATATATTGTCTCTAATTCAGAGATCCCCGCATTCAATAGATCAATTAACGAATCTATTTTCACAGCATGACGCATATGATATATACTCCATATATCACTTAGATCATGTGTGGCTATTAATTTTTTATCACTAATCACCTTTAATTCACAAGTTAATTCTGAAAAATTAAATATATACAGATCCTGAACATCTTTTATTTTGATAGTATATCCCAATTCAAAACATTTGTTCTTAGATAATTGTATATAATTTCTCTCTACTTCCATATCATTTTTGTATATAGTTTTATTGAACTTAGTAGTCCCAAATATGAAATCCACCATATTGCTCTCTGTTATTCTCATACTTACCTCATTTGTGTATGTACCACATACATTGCGTATTATACCACACATTTCCAGTTTGTCAATACTAAAAAATCCACCTAAAAATAAGTGTCATAGTCTAAGATGTGGTTGGTATTGTCTTAATCTAAGTATACTACGAAACCATCATGTGTCTTAATACTAGATTGATAGACAATAAAAAAGAACTGAGATAAACTCAGTCCTTTCGCTATGCCAATCTGACTACATCTAGCATACTATTAGTAATGGTAGCAGCAGTATCACTTCTATTATATATAGCAATGTCTGTAGGCACAGTAGTAATATTTACAACTATTGATCTACCTCCTGTCACAGAGTCATCTCCAACAGAAGACACTACCGTGAAAGGATATTCTACCCCTTCTACACTAACAGCAAATGCCTGCGTAGTGTCAGTACCAGGTGCGGTGGTTATACTAGCATTGATTTGATAAAATCCTGCTTCAGTAACTGTAACTATATCATTAGCGAATGTCATAGTAGTACCAGCAGATGTATCATTGGTTCCTGTTACAGATACAATGGCGTCATCAGCCACTGTTTGAGTTGTAGTCGAAGTGTTCGCACTTACTTCTAAAGTAGCTGGATCTCCTGCTGGACCAGTTGGGCCGGTTGGACCAGTCGCTCCAGTTGGACCTGTAGGACCAATTAATCCTTGTATACCTTGAGGTCCTGTTGGGCCGGTCGCACCAGTGAGTCCGGTATCTCCTGTAGGTCCCGTTGGTCCAGTAGGACCGGTCGGACCTGTCGCTCCAGTTGGACCTGTAGGACCAATTAATCCTTGTATACCTTGAGGTCCTGTTGGGCCGGTCGCTCCGGTAAGTCCTGTAGCTCCAGTTGGACCTGTTGGACCGGTAGGACCTGTTGCACCGATCTCTCCTGTGAGTCCTGTAGCACCTATTGGACCAGTAGGACCTATTGGACCAGTAGGACCTTGAATACCTTGTGGACCTGTTGCACCTATTGCCCCTGCTGGACCTTGGATTCCTTGTGAACCTGTTGGGCCGGTCGCTCCGGTAAGTCCTGTAGCTCCAGTTGGTCCTGTTGGACCGGTAGGACCTTGAATACCTTGTGGACCTGTAGCACCTGTTGCACCTGTTAATCCTTGTGGTCCGGCTGGGCCTTGTGGTCCAGCGGGTCCAATTGGGCCAGTCGGGCCGGTATTGTTTGTAAATATTATTCGGTCAGTAGTTCTATTATTGAATGTTGGGAAGAAGTTCCTATCACAACAATTATCTTCATGCCAACCGCCATTACAACATCTATTCATATTTTCTCCTTGTAGATTGATGATCAATCTACTGCATTGTACGTAAAAAATATAAATTTTGTGAAAAGAAAAAAGACACTATTGAAGTGTCTTATCATTATTATCTTCGTTTGAGAATATCTCAAAAACTTCATTCGTAGATTTGTCTATTGAAGCATTCTCTTCTCTGATACTATCTGTTAGTAGTTTAATCAACTTACCATATTTCGATTCTACCTTTTGCTTAGAAGTGATATTGACATAGTTAAGATAATCTCTAACACTCTCTTCATACAATACTGCAAAGGCTGGTGATAATTCCTTTATTTTATTGTACATGATGGCGATCCATTGTTTGTTATAATTCACTATACAATCTTCTTCCAGCTGATTATCAAAATAAAAGTTATAATCGCCCACGTGTAGTTTGCTCATTTTGCCAATCGCGATGTTAGAATCTCTTACCTCATATAAGTATCCATCTTCACATTCTCCCAAATTCTTGAGATAAGGATCACTAAATAAATGTCTGCTAAAGTACTCATTGATCAAATCAGAAACTATGTTCTCATTACCTGTAATGTCTTGTAATAAATCTAAAAAATACATAAAATTCTCCTTTGATCGCATTATAGCACAAGAATTTTAGAATTTCAATATATTAAAATGATTTTTTTTGAAATTTAATCAACATTGACACCTTTCTTAAACATTTTGTCAGTTATGATATAAAAAATCACTGCATACACCACGTACATTACAAGGCCAAGTATTATTATAGTCATAAAAGCACTATTAGACATTTGGCTAGCCATGAGTTCACTTAAATTGCCACTTATAGCGAAGACTAAAACTGCAGTTAGCAAGGTAACAATAGTAGATCCAAAGTAGAATACTACAAACCATATTAGCCCCTTCATAATTCTCTTATGATTGTAGGTATTAGCCTTGACAATTGATGCAAATGCCATGCTCATCATAGCACAAATTTGAGCAAATATAATGAATACCATAAGAGTCAAGAAACCGCCTACTGACATATTGAAGCCAGATACTACTAGTTCTAATGCTTGTTTAATATAATTAAACAAACTCTCGCTATATAACACGATAAATAAACTCAATGCAGACACCACTACACTCGCTATTATCACAATAATACCAGATAGATATTTTGACAATAATAGTTTTTCTTTCTTGACTGGTAAGGTGTGTGTCAAATAACTCTCATCACGATAAAATCCACATGTAAACACTTTGAGAATATGTACAAATGTATTGACTATTACTGATCCTACTGCGGCATAAGTAAGCCCTGCGAATATATGCCCAATTATAGCGATTGCTTGAATATTTTTACCTATATTGATGAGTCTAGTGATCACAGACAATCCCAATGATATCGCATATATGTATACTAAAACTCTCATCATTTTTTTGATATCATATTTCATTAATTTTATCATTATTTCACCTTCTTCCTAAATATTTCATTGATTGATGCTTTTTCTTTCGCTCTCAATTTATCCGCGTTCTCATTGAGAATTATTTTGCCCTTGTCAATGAATATAACTTCGTCCAATATTTTCTCTACATCAGCTATTAGATGAGTAGTAATAAGAAGACTAGAATCTTCTCCAAAATTTGATAAGATTGTTTCCATAATCTTATCTCTAGTAGCAGGATCTACTCCACCTAATGGCTCGTCTAAAATATATAGTTTAGCACGTCTACTCATAACTAAGATAAGTTGGATCTTCTCTTTCATACCTTTACTCATCTTAGATAAACTAGCATTGATATCTAGATCAAGATCTTCCAATAATTTTTCCGCTTTGGCTCTATCAAAATCTATATAAAAATCTTCAAAGAACTTAACTACCTGCTTGACTGTCTGCCCAGACTCCAAATATGTTCTCTCTGGAAGATATGACACGACTGCCTTGGTCTTAGGACCAATCTTTTCTCCATCTATTAAAATCTCACCTTTGTCAATTGTCAGTAGATCATTGATCATCTTGATAACTGTAGTCTTACCACTACCATTTCGACCTAATAGTCCTACAATCTTACCACTCTCGATATTGAATGACACATCGTCAATTATCTTTTTATTATCAAAACTCTTCTCTATATTCTTTACTTCTAATATCATAACCACTCCTTTTTTAGAATTTCTAATATATCTTCACGACTCAATCCGATCTCATGAATTTTATCACCAAAATCATCAATTATACGTTTAATCGTTTCATCGCGCACTTTTTTAATCACTACAATATCTTCGGTAATATATTTACCATTGGTACTATCTGTAAGTATTAGTCCTATTTCTTCTAACTGAGAGACTGCCTTCTGTACAGTATTCGGATTGACACCAAAATTGAGAGACAACTCTCGTACCGAAGCTAATCTATCATTGGGTAAATATTGCCCCGAAATTATCTTCATCTTGATATGCTCTATTATCTGTAAGAATATCGGAGTATCACTTCTAAAATCAAAACTCATTTTTTTCTCCGTTGTATTACTCGACTAATACAATGATAATCTTTTTATGCCCGCATGTCAACTAAAAAATAAAAAAATGAGCATAAATACTCAAATACTTTATATGGTGCGTCAAGAGGGATTCGAACCCCCGACCCCCGCCTTAGAAGGGCGATGCTCTATCCAGCTGAGCTATTGACGCATAAATGGAGCGGGTGAAGGGAATCGAACCCTCGTAACTAGCTTGGAAGGCTAGCGCTCTACCATTGAGCTACACCCGCACGTCGCAAATCATTGCTACAACGCACATATAATAACATACTTTTTTGAGTATTGTCAAGGTAATTTTAAGAATTTTCAAAAAATTTTGAGAAATTTTATAAATTCACTTGTTTTTTTTATTTTTATATAGTATAATACAAAAGTCTTCGTGATGAAGAGTATCGTATGGTTCATTAGCTCAGTTGGTAGAGCACATGACTTTTAATCATGGTGTCCCGGGTTCAAGTCCCGGATGAGCCACCAGCGGATGTGGCGAAATTGGCAGACGCGCTAGACTTAGGATCTAGTGGGTGACCGTGGGGGTTCAAGTCCCTTCATCCGCACCACATTGGGGTATCGCCAAGCGGTAAGGCACAAGACTTTGACTCTTGCATGCGATAGTTCGAATCTATCTACCCCAGCCATACAATACCCACAGGTGTATTGTCCACTTGGTGGATATAGTTCAGTCGGTAGAGCGCCAGATTGTGGATCTGGTTGTCGCAGGTTCGAGTCCTGTTATCCACCCCATTATGACACATTTTCATGTGTCATTTTTTTGTTTGTTTCGGACTCGAACCAAGGTTCGCTCCTGTCGGAGCCGGACCGCACTGACGTCATTTTTTGTTTACAATGCTTATTTGTTATGCTACAATATTATCATGAATATAAACAAATGGTTCGAACTTAATACTCATGACCTAAGTGGAGTAAACATCGCCATCACAGGATCAACAGGTGGACTTGGCGAGTGGATATGTATGCATCTAGCAAGGCTAAATGCTAATCTGATTTTTCTCAATAGAGATTCAACTAAAAGTATCACTTTAGAAAATAAAATTAAAGTAATCTACCCCAACGTAGATATTCAATATATTGAAACACATCTGGAGGATCTGACAAGTGTAAATAATTCAATAAACAAACTCAAAGCCATGTCTGTAGATATGCTAATATTAAATGCTGGCGTATACAATATTCCGGTTTACAAAATGGATAGTGGATACAATAATATCTTTCAGATTAATTTCTTATCTCAATACTATATAGCGAAAGAACTGCTACCAAATCTTACCAAATCATCATATGGTAAAATCGTAGCACTTGGTAGTATAGCTCACAACTATTCAAAATTAGATGACTCTGACGTTGACTTCTCTACTCGCACTAAGCCAAGTCTAATATATGGTAACTCAAAACGATTCTTAATGGCAAGCCTACAAGAATTACTTAAAGATCATGTCGTTAAGCTCTCAATAGTACATCCTGGTATCACTCTAACCAATATGACCAATCACTATCCTAAATGTATTAATTGGTTAGTAAAATTCGGTATAAAATGTATATTCCCTAGTCCAAAGATTGCAAGCCTATCTATAATAAAAGGAATATTTGACCATACTGAATACAATACTTGGATTGGTCCAAGCATTTTCAACATCTGGGGTAAACCTAAAAAGGTAAAACTAAAAACTATTCCTGAGAGTGAAAAAATATATGAAATAACTAAAAATATCATAACATAATTATACAAAATCTTACATAAAATATGTTATGAAAAAAATCATATTCACAGGTGGTGGCACTCTAGGTCATGTCATGCCAAATCTATATATTATGGAAGAGTTTCCTGACTACTCTATAGCCTACATAGGTGGCAACGGTATAGAAAAGGATAAAGTCAAAGATAAAGTAGAGAAATATTTTGAAATACCAACGATAAAACTCGCGCGCGGAAAAATACTCAAAAATCTTAAAATTCCTTTCGTTCTAATATCTGCAATAATGAGAGCAAAAAAAATACTCAAAGAATATGCTCCAGATGTTATATTTAGCAAAGGCGGATATGTATCTCTGCCGGTATGCATTGCTGGCAAAATGCTGAAGATTCCTATTATAACACATGAGAGCGACTACTCTTTTGGTTTAGCAAATAAAATAATTCTCAAAGTGTGCGATAGAATGTGTGTCAACTTCAAAAATCTAGAAAATATCAATAAAAAAGTCATATATACAGGTCCTATATTCAGTAAATCATTCGAAAATATAGATAAAAATACTACAGGACTCAAACTTGATAAAAATAAACTAACTATTTTGATAGTTGGAGGTAGTCTAGGGAGTCAAAAAATCAACAACTCTATATTCCCCATATTGAAGGAATTGTTAGTAAAGTTCAATATAATACATATCACCGGAAAAGGAAACCTCAAGATAAAATCACACGACAATTACAACGCATTTGAAATGCGCAATGATATGGTGAATTTATATAATATCGCAGATTTTGTGATTGGTCGTAGCGGTGCAGGTGTTACTGCAGAATGTTTCTATAAGCATCTACCAATGCTATTAATTCCGCTTGAGAATAAATCTTCTCGTGGCGACCAGACTCAAAATGCCAAATATTATGCCGACTTAGGAGTCGCACGAATAATAAGAGAAAACGACCTTTCTCCTACAAGACTATTAAGAGAAATTCAATTATTCTCTACAGACTTAGATAAATTCAAAACAAAATACATAAAACTACCAACCTCAAATGGAATAGATAAAATCATCAAATTAATTAGAAAAAATACAAAAAAAGAAGGCTAATGCCTTTTTTTAATTATTCATATAGATTTTTAGTCGATTAGTGAATACATCACTTAAGAAATTAACTGCTTCGGACTCACCTGTTTCTTTTAGATATACATCTACATAGTTAGGACATGAATTTAATACATTAGTAATCAGATCAAGTGTATTTTGACATTCCGCGATTTTGATCACATGATCATGCTCGTTTTTCATATTATACACGCTATAATTCTCGCCATCGTAGACCACTTTTACTTTATATACTAGATTGTCCATTGTGTTGACTAGATACCTGATAATATCTAAAAAAGTGGACGAATTAAATAGTGAAATATTATCGCTACTGAGTTCTACTAAGTTATCCCAATGTTTCTTCAATGGAAGTAATCTAAACTCTAGAAAACTATCTACAAAAAATGTTTCATTCAAAATAATAATGTTGGTCAATGCGGATATATCTGTAGATTTATCGAATATTGATAAAACCTTGATATACGCATCAAATGTAAGTGTTTCATTTAGTGGATTCTTGATTCTCTTCTTGAGATAATCAACCTTGTACACCGACTCTATGTATTCCACTATTATCTCCTTTAGTATACTCTCGCATGGCTCTATATAATTATCATCACATGCAAACAATAAATATGAAAAATTGGAATCACTATAATTGGTAATTATGGTCTTACAAAAGTCAATTTTACTCTTCACATTGGCGTATAAATAATCTATTATCTGTTTATTCTCCACCCCGGTAGCAAGGGCTATCTCTCTCATATATACCTCTATTCTATCATATGCAGTAAAATGTATTTTACTCTTAAAAAAATTAGCATATTTTGGAATGTATATTCACGCCAAATCACATCAGTACATAGAGTGATAAAAAGGATTAATTTATGTATTATTTTTTCTTCAGATCTAATTGTTGTGATTACGTTAGAGTATCTCAAATATCATTCAATCAATTACGCTCTCGCACTTTCTCTCAATACAATGCCAATAATTGTCGCTGTCATAATTTTAATGAACCAAGATGTAGCTGTCGTAATCAAATCTGGAATCAATAAACGACATAGCTCGAAAATATAGTTTGTTATTAACACAATAATAAACTAATTTTCTTCGACAAAACTCGAAAATATAGTTTGTTATTAGCACAATAATAAAAAAATTAGTCATACGACTAATCTTTTACACATCTTAAGATATAATAACCCTTATTTCTATCTATTATCTCACAATTATTAAATGTTAAGATAAGGTGTTTTTTTAGACTCTCCATGCCATGATCTTTCCTGATAACCAATACCAACTGACCATTTTGTTTCAAATGAGCATATGCTTCAGTCATTAATGTGAACAATAATTGTTTGCCTGTCTTGATAGGTGGATTAGTAATGATGAAGTCGTATTCCGCATCAATCTTAGAAAATCCATCACTGACTACCGCCTTAGCGCTATGCTGAACATTATTTTTCATAAGATTCGTATTAGATAGTTTGACTGCTGTAGCATTGATGTCAACCATATCGAATGTAACTCCAAATCTCTTGATAAGAGCGATGGCTATTACACCTAGTCCGCAACCTAAGTCTAGACCATACCCTGATAGTGTGCATTCCTTAGATATAGCATCTAATAATGCTCTAGTACCATCATCTATCTTATTCTTAGAAAAAATGCTATCGCAACTGCGAAAGCATAATTCATATCCTAGCACATTGTCATTAAATTCAAAGAAATCTGTATCTACATGATCTTTGTCTATAAAATAATGTTGCATTACTACTCCTAAACTATACTCCTGTGTAGAATGTACCTTCTATAGGTAGCGCGATAACAATCATTGCCACTAAGATAAGTATCAAACCTATGAGCATCATAGCCACGTATATATTATCTTTCTTGTCTATAGTATCTTGATTCCTAATAGCCATAGTAACACGCTTAGCAATCAAACATATAGCTACTCCGATGATCGCAATGATCATACCTGTGATAACTGTATATCTAAGCAAAAACTCTAATGGACCTTCAAATGATAAAATAGTACTCATATTCTTTCTCCTACTAATATACTATCAAAATTTATCTAAAATGTCAATACTGTATTTATTTTTTCTTAAAGATTGATTTAATTTTGCCTACTACGTCTGTGTACTTAAATATATAGTACAACTTATATCCAACAGATACTACCGAAGTAAGAAGAATTGCAAATAGTCCAATATTAGTAGTCATGCTATAGAATATAGCGAATATTAGCGACGCTAGAGTCAAGCACTCAAATATCATATAGCAACTATCTACTGCCCTAACTGTATCGTTGATATGCTTATTGAATGTAAGAATATCTAATACTTGCATTAATACGATTGCCGCAATAGCCAATGCACCAATCACAATGCCTATCACATCTAAAATAATAAAATAAACAATCAATGTGGTGAATACCAATATGCTCGCTATGCAGCCAATAAGATGCTGAGATCTACTCGCTCTATCTTTGAATATCTCTCTCCATATCTTACATGCCAAAATAGCAGCTATGAATAAACCCATGGTCCAATCGGCAATAAACATCTCTGCGAATATTACGATCGGCAATAATGCTATTTCAATAGCAAATAATACTTTGTAAAATAAATCATTTCTAGTCATATATTACCTCATTTAGCATTGTAACAAAAATCAAAATTTTTGCCAACTAAAATAAGGTCGATTTACATTATTTCACAAAATTTATCCCACCGCATAGAATGAATTATGGAAGGATTAAGCCACTATAACCTTCCTAGGACTAGAGATTCTAGTAAAAATATTAAAAGGAGAATGAATGAAAAAAATTTCTATTTTGCTAGTTGTGTTTATTTCTGTCTTCTCTATCATGCTCACCGCATGCAAAAAAGATGACAACAAAATCCGCATCAGCGAAGTAACTCACTCCCTATTCTATGCTCCACTATATGTAGCAATGAATGAAGGATATTTTGATGATGAAGGAATCGAAATTGAACTAACTAATGCAGGTGGTAGCGATACAGTAATGTCATCTCTAATATCCAAGAGTGCCGATGTGGGACTAATGGGTCCAGAATCATGCGTATATGTTAGAAATAATGGCATGAAGAATGCTCCTGTGATTTTCGCACAACTCACTGCCTGCGATGGCTCTTTCTTAGTAGGACGTACTGACGAAGCAGATAGTTTTGAGTGGACCGATCTAAAAGGCAAACATATCATCGCTGGACGAAAAGGTGGTATGCCTGCTATGACTCTACAATATATATTAGAAAAATACGACCTAAAACCAGGAGCAGAACTTAATGAAAATGTAGATACAATATTAGACACAACTATTGCATTCAATCTAACCACCTCATCGTTTGTCGCTGGTACAGGTGATTATTGTACAATGTTTGACCCTACTGCTAGCCAATGTGAACTAGATGGCACAGGCTATATCGTAGCGGCATTAGGCGATGAAGAAAGTGATATACCATACACCTGTTTTGTCGCAACTAATAGTTATCTAAATAAAAATGGTAATAAACTAGATAAATTCATGACTGCATTAAAGAAAGGCTATGATTACTTAATGAGCGCTACAGATGCTCAAATCATAGCTAGTCTAAAGCCTTCATTTAGTACCACTTCAGATGAATTAATCTTGGCATCTGTGAAGAATTACATTAGAATAGGTGCCTATGCATCAAGTTTTGAACTAAAAGAATCTTCATGGAACAAAATGCAGGATATTATAGAGAACGCTGGTGAATTAACGACTAGAGTCGCATGGAATGATGCTGTAAATAATAGTTTCGCTACAAAAGTAAATTAGATGGATAATATAGTCGAAATCGAGAATCTAAACTTAATATATCACAGTATCAATTCTGAGACTACCGCTATAGATAATATTAATCTTAATATCAAGAATCAAGAATTTATCTCAATAGTAGGTCCTTCAGGATGTGGTAAGACTACCATCTTGTCTATTATTGCAGGATTATTACAGGCTACTAGTGGCAGTGTGTTGGTCAATAACAAAAAACCAAACACAAGAGATAGTATTAGCGGATATATGTTTCAGCGAGATAATCTCTTGCCATGGCGAACTATAGAGAGCAATATTTATTTTGGTCTAGAACTAAAACATCTCCTCACGAAAGATCGTAAAGCGTATGCTATAGAATTAGCCAATAAATATGGATTAGGTGAATTTTTGAAGAAATACCCTAGTGAACTTAGTGGTGGTATGCGCCAGAGAGTCGCTCTTATACGCACTCTCGCCTTGCAACCAGAGTTATTATTACTCGATGAACCATTTAGCGCTCTAGACTATCAGACTAGACTAGAATTATGCGACCACGTATTCAGTATCATCAAACAAGAAAAAAAGACTGCAATATTAGTCACTCACGATATTCAAGAAGCGATCAGTATGTCAGATAGAATCATTGTCCTTACTAAACGCCCCGCGAATATCAAAGCAATTCACACTACCGATTTTGATGAGAGTCTGACACCATTTGAGCGCAGAAAAACTGAAAAGTGCAAAATCTTATTCGACACAATATGGCAGGAAATACAAAATGAAAAAAACAATGCATTATAGCAAATCTCATAAGGACTATTTACTAAAATATCGTATTAATAAAATACTAGTATTATTCACTCAGATTAGTATACTAATAGCAATTATATTGGCGTGGGAACTGCTGACAAAATATGAAATAATTAGTTCTTTCTTCTTCTCTAGTCCATCAAAAATTATTAAAACCATATCAGCGCTCTTCCGCTCTGGTGAACTAATCTATCATGCTAAGATCACTCTCGGCGAAACGCTTTTAGGATTCGCTATAGCGACAGGAATCGGATTCTTGATAGCCTTCATATTATGGTATAGCGACTTCTTACGACGTGTGAGTGAACCATACTTAGTAGTACTCAATTCATTGCCTAAGATCGCTCTTGGTCCGATTATTATTATATGGTTCGGAGCAGGTCAAAAGGCCATTGTATTCATGTGCATACTGATAGTAATCATAGTAACTATTATGAATATACTTAATTCATTCACTAGTTGCGATAATCAATTAATCGCTCTTGCCAAATCTATGGGTGCTAATAAATGGCAAATATTTGCCAAATTAATACTTCCTAATTCACTAAAAGATATAGTGGCGACATTAAAAATTAATGTAGGTCTTAGTTGGATTGGGGCTATTATGGGCGAATATCTTGTCAGCCGAGCAGGTCTAGGATATCTACTAATATATGGAGGTCAAGTATTTAATCTAAATCTTGTAATGACCGCCACCGTGATATTATGCGCATTGGCTTCTATTATGTATTTTGCTGTAGCATTATTTGAGAAACTAATGAATAGGATTTATAAATAAAAAAACAAGGGCTCAATAGTCCTTGTTTTTATACTGCATATTCTGAATTTAATTTCACCATATCATACTCTGTGAAGTCGTGAGGAATCTGAATCATATCTCCGCTAGTCGTCCTATAACTAGACAATCTATCCGCACTAGTAAACACCTTCACGCAATATGGTAAGCGAGAAAAGATAAAATTATTAATCTCATTCTGTAGTCTAGTATCTATCTTATTTGATAGGAAAATATTCAATTCCATCTTGCCATACTTTCGGACTACTCTCTCTATGTCCATTGACCACGGAGCGTGATGAATATAAAATTCTTTCACTCTATCAGCATCTTGTGATATAAAAGCCTCAATGCCAGATGAGAGTAGTTCTTTATCGTACTCGAAACCTAAATTGACATCTTCATAATTCTTCAACATCTCTAGCATTATAATACTACCCACAAAAGTACGAGCATATATCTTCTGATGATCTCTGTCTAAAATGCTGTCTAAAAACTTAGATATTTTCTCATTTGTCTTAGCGTTGATTATAACACAGATAGCTCGACAATCATCAGTATTATTTAATCCTTCGATCGCCATGCGCATAAAATTATACGAACAATTAACGACTACTACATTATCGCTAGAAGCTCTGGCACCTGTTGTTATTAATTCATCTATTAGCATAACTCGCTCTTTAGTTCTGTCTCGTAACTATTCTTCACATCGCGTAGATAATCTATTAATCCACCGATCTGATCTTCTGTCATTTTTGACTCGCTAATCGCCTTGATTAATGTGATGAAGTTTTCATACACAAAATCAGAATCTAGCTTAAACACAATACCGCCATTCCCTTTTCTTATTGTTTTACAAACTGAACTAATATTTCTAGTATCCATAATCTCTCCTTTGTTATCCGCAGTATAACATAGAATATACTGCTTGTCAATACAAAAAAGAATAGCCGAAACTATTCTTAATGTTAATATTATTTTCTTAGTTTTCTAAGGAATGGTGGAATGTCATCATCTTCAATCACAGGCTTTTCATGAGAAATAGAAATATCTTCTACTTCTTCAGACTCTACCTCTTCTTCGATCTCTTCTTCCTCAATCTCCTCTTCTAGCTCTTCTACCGGACTAGTAGGTTGAGTGAATAACGAGAAGTCTACACTATTATTCTTGAACTCTGGTTCTTCTTTTGATTCTTCCTTACCATGCCCGTCGAAACCTGTAGCGATAACTGTTACCTCGGTCTCTCCACTCATATCATTATTGACATTAGCACCGAATATGACATTACAATCACTATCCGCCACATCTCTAACTAGATCTACAGCCTCATATACTTCTGACAAGGTCAAATCACGACCACCGGTGATATTAATAAGAATACCTGTAGCACCTTCAATACTTGTCTCTAATAATTGACTAGTAACTGCCTGACGTACAGCCTCGATGGTCTTATTAGCACCACGACCTTTACCGATACCCATGTGTGCTATACCCTTATCTCTCATAATAGTAGCCACGTCGGCGAAGTCTAGGTTAATGAGTCCATTCACTGATATCACTTCACTGACACCTTGGATCGCTTGATGCAATACATCATCAGCATATCTAAAGGCATCTACGAATGATACATCTTTATTGAAAATTGTATACAATTTCTCATTAGGAATAATTACTAGTGAGTCTACATACTTTCTCATCTCTTCGATACCACGCTCTGCATTAGCAGCTCTTCTAGGACCTTCGAATTTGAATGGTTTAGTTACCACACCGATAGTAAGGATTCCCATCTCTCTAGCGATACGAGCTATGACAGGAGCTGCGCCATTACCTGTACCGCCACCCAATCCTGTAGTAATAAACAACAAGTTAGTACCTTGGAGCATCTTTCTTAATTCTTCTTCGCTCTCTTCTGCTGCTGCCTTACCTACATCTGGATTAGATCCTGCGCCTAGTCCTTTGGTTAGTTCTTTACCAATCTGAATAGTCTGATCTGCGGTAGATGCTAATAAGTCTTGTTTGTCAGTATTGACCGCTACGAAATATGCACCAGTGATACCTGATGCTACCATGCGGTTGACTGCATTGTTACCGCCACCACCGACTCCAACTACTTTGATGTTACAAATATTATAACTATCCATACTCTCTCCTTATACTACAATGTTGGCAAGTCTCGCCAAACCTATCTTAGATGTCTGATATTTTTCTTTAGAATTATCGAAAGGATCTTTGTATTCATATACATTCAATCCTGTAATATCATGGATAATATTCTTCGCCCCTTTGAAGTTCGCAATGCCATCTCCGGTTAGATACAGGTCAATTCCTTTGAATACTTCATCTATACTCAAGATATTGGCGATCACCTTGGCGATCATCTCTATCCTGCTCTTCACTATCTGATTAGTAATATTAATTGGCGCTCTCACTAGATTGCCTCGAGTACATATCTCGTAGTACTCATTCTTATCACTGGTAACAGTCAATATTACTTTTCGCTTGATCAATTCCGCATCTCTAAAACTCAGTCCTAATATCTGCATTATATCCGAAGATATATGCCCGCCACCCATAGCGAACGAACTAAGTAATGCTAATCCTTCTCCTTTGTACACTGACACACTAGTAGATATATGTCCGCAGTCTACAATGACTATAGGACGACCATTTTGCTTAATAGGTTCGCAGTTCATAGCCTGACCTAAAGCAGAGGAGATGAAATCTACATGCTTCACTCCGATACTATTCAGTCTATCAGTCATAGTGTCTATAAAATATCTCTTGGACAATATGTAACTCGCATCAAGTATTAGCGATCTAGTCTTCATACCCACTGGACTCAATGTAGTAATCTCATCATCTAGCACGAACTTCATAGGACTAAAGTTGATTACACTATACTCTTCGCTATCTCCGAATGAAGAATTGCTCTCATATAAATTAATAAGGTCAATGTCTGTGATCTTGTGAGAACTAACATATTTTCTCGAAATGCGCTTGCACACGCAGATACAAAATTCACTTGGTACACCGACAATTATAGAGGTAACATGTTTTCTCATCTTGGTAGACATTCTAGAAATAAGCTGAGATAAGTCATCGAGAAGTTTGTCCGGTGATAAAAATTCGCCGTCAAGGAAACCATCGTACAATACACTATCTTCTGCTACGATACGATAATCCTTATTGTACTCACCGACAGCTAACAATCTAAGTCTAGAAGATCCCACATCTAAGATGTATTTCAACTTATTTTGCAACCTAATACCCCCAATAATTTATTTAATTATACAAAATAAATTAAATACAGTCAAATATTTTGATTAGGATAATAAAAATTTATT
>JBKSNA010000037.1:0-14363 GCA_046882085.1 Clostridia bacterium | reverse complement strand
TTCATTACTTGTTTTTTTATTCAACTATTAAAAAAGCGTATCTTAATGATACGCTTTTTCTATTTACAATACTCGTCGGAATCTATATATTTTGAGAACGGATACATCTCACGTGCTCTATATTCATATATGTCTTTGAATTGGCTATAAAACTCATCTTCAAATTCCATAAATTCATCAATATATTCTGGAATGAGTTCATTAAGATTCATCAAGTCCATTAATCCTAACATAAAACGTAATGTTTCTCTAGAAATACCTGGCTGTTGTATTTCTTTAAGCTGTTTTTTGATCTTTAGTCTTGAAAGCAATCCTTTGACACCACTGTGGTCTTTAGTTTTCAAATTTAGAATGGTCTGATCATAAGTATGCCACTCATCTAATTTAGCACATACATCTTGTCTAGTGGCTTTGCCTTTGAAATTTATCGGAATAATTAGATAATTTAAACTCTCTAAATTATTATGAAAATTAAGACGAGCGGTTTTATCTATTTCTTTATCATAACATTCTCTATTTACCATATAATCCCCTCCTATAAGGTTCATCTTGACATAATTGCACCACAGAATCCTCATTCTGTCAATACCCGTATTTTTTTGCACACACTCTCTAATATTAACATAGTATATATTATGAAAATATTTTGTTGGAAAGCACCAAAGATCCTTGGATCAATTATCAAACTCTTATTCAAAAAAGACGTATACTACATGAAATAAAAAAGACTCCGTAGGAGTCATTTTTAATTATCTAACTTCTTACGATAATTATTGGTCTTAGGATAAGCCTTTTCATTTATTGAACTTTCAAGTTCTTTGATAAGCTTCATAGTATTCTTGTCTATATCTTTTGGCATTTCTCCCTTTAGAGTTACTACTAAATCTCCACTACCGATACCCTTTAGATACTTCACACCTTTTCCTTTTAGTGTATATTTTGTGTTAGATTGTGTGAGTGGTGCGACATCTATAGTAGTAGTTCCTTTAAGTGTAGGTACTTCCACCTTGCCACCAAGCATTAGTGTAGTAATAGGAGCGTAGACATCTACATATAAATCAAATCCTTTACGCACCAATAAACTATGATCTTGTACTTTGATATTAATACGAAGATCTCCTGGAATGCCATTGCTTGACGCGGTTTGATGACCTTCACCATTGAGCCTAATAGTTTGATCATTATCTATACCTGCAGGAATCTTTACCTTAATCTTTGTATTAACAGTTTTTAATCCACTACCACGGCAAGATGTACATTTTTCTTTTACCACTTTACCCTTGCCATTACAATTACGACATATTCCTGTAGTACGTGTCATACCGAACAATGTCTGTTGTGTATATGTTACACGCCCCGCACCATTACACTCAGTACAAGTAATATGGTCGCTATTTGATCTAGCTCCTGTACCACCACAATCCGAACATCTCTCTTTTCTATTTAGAGTAATTTCTTTCTCACAGCCGAATGCAGCATCTACAAATGAAATGGTAATATTAGTATTAATATCATCGCCCTCTTCACGCGCAGGTTGACCTCCACGACCACCAAAGTTGGTGAACATATTGAATATATCTTCAAAGCCTCCAAATCCGCCTTCTCCAAAGCCTGAAAAACCTTGTCCACCACCAAATCCTTGTGGACCGTCCGCTGAGCCAAATTGATCATAATTAGCACGCTTTTGCTTATCACTAAGCACAGAGTATGCTTCGTTTATTTCTTTAAATTTCTCCGCTGCTTCTGGAGCCTTATTGAGATCTGGATGATATTTCTTAGCCAGCTGACGATATGCGGATTTTATCTCATCGTCACTAGCATTTTTCCCTACTCCCAGCGTAGAATAATAATCATTATTTGCCATATTATTCCTTTATACACTAATTATTTTTTTACTTCATCAACTCTAGTTGATTTATGCAATTTATACTTTTTGATTAATTCTTGACTTTTTCTTCTATTTTTAATATTAAGAAATCTCTTAATTCCATCGAATGATATTAATAAACATTGTTTATTTAATTCATCTACAGACACATGAACATCTGTAAGAGTACCGATATTCAAAATCATAGAATTCAGATCTTCAAACTCCGGACTTTGTGTCAAAACATATTTCATTTGATCGAAAATCTCTATTACTTTCTTCTTGTCTACCGCACGATACAGTTCAGATTCCATGCCTGAAGTATACGTTACATTTATAGCAAAAAGACGAGAAGAATCTAATGAATTCTTCATCTCTATATATGCTATATCCTCATATGGATACATTTTATCATCTACCAATATACCTATATCATTAGCATGAATCTTCATATTTCTCCTTTAGATTTGATTTATCGACTGTTTCTCTCGAATCTTGAGTCCAAGGCTGACTAATTCTTCTTTTGAATTGAGTTCAATTTTTTCATCGTTCTTCTCAAAAATAAGCGTGAAAATCAAATCATCGCTATCTCCATCAGAAATACCAATGAGATTGTCAGTATTGATGAGTATCTGCTGAAGTGGTAAGAAATTTCTATGACCATTGGATATAAGCTCTCTATAGATAGCACTTAGTCTCGTGTCTTGCCTAAAGAATGTCAAACTACCATTAGCATATTTAATAACTATACCACCAGTTACCGCTTTGATAAGATCTATCTCTTCTATATTTACTTCTCTATTCTTGATCAAAAGTGTCTTTTTCTTAACGTTCATAGATTAGCCTATTGTATTTTCATTTTCTTTTTTCGCCTCTATAATAGCAAGGAGCAATTCATCGCAAGCATCTTGAATCAAAGTTTTGTCTGGTGAAGTATAATAAAGTTCAAGCACCATATTATCTGTATGCAAATGGATAGCATATTTAGTATTATCTAGACAACTATTCTCCACGCGTAACTTTTTAATCAAATCAAGGCGGATAGCATCATCTCCTACATATAACCAATTACTTTCTATTGTAAAATCTAATCTTCTCATATATTTCTCCAAATTATAAGTTGCTCTCTACACTAGTGTCATGCATGGTAGTTGATGCTTGATATTCTTCAATTCTTGATTTCATAGCATTGTCTATCATAGATTTCATATGTTCGCATTCTTCTTTGCTTCCTATGACCCCTAAGGTATGGAAAAACTTTAAATCTAAATTATATAGATCCATACGACTATGTCCTACTTTCCAAGTATTAAGATTGTCAAGGTTGATAATCACATAGTCGTCAATCATTAAAAATCTTGAATCTGTTAATAACAGATCTCTAATCTTAATATACTCTTCATCGTCCACTGTATCTACAAAGATTCTACCATTAGATGTCATAATTTGCATCTTTTTTGCAAAATGTTTGCTAAACATATCTATAGTGTCTAGTGAAATATTGTAATAACCTCTCTTCCCTGAAAATATCAAGCAATCATCTTCTATTCTTAAATCTGTAACCATTCTGTTCTCCTTATCTAGTCGTATTATATCAAAATATATAAATTTGTCAATAAACCAATTTTGCGATATGCTCGTATATTACATTAAAGCAAAGTTGAACAAGGCGATACGCCTTGTTCTTACTTTCTATTATTCAACTACTACCTCAGGATCTCCGTCTCCATTTGGCTTATCACCTTTTGGTTGATCTCCTGGTTGATTCTGCATATTTTGATACATCTTACTGAAGATTTCATTAGATACCTTAGTTAGGTCTTCTGTTGCTTTCTTCAACTCTTCAATATCTTCGCTAGCAAGGTGCTTCTTAGCCTCTTCACAAGCATCAGTTAGCGACTTCTTATCTTCTTCGCTTAACTTATCGCCATTATCTTTTACTGTCTTCTCGATATTCATAGTCATTGCATCAAGATTATTACGTGTATCGATTACTTCACGTTTCTTCTTGTCTTCCTCTGCGAATTGCTCCGCTTCTTTCACTGCCTTATTGATCTCATCTTCGCTTAGGTTAGTGCTAGCAGTAATAGTGATCTTTTGCTCTACATTGGTGCCAAGATCCTTAGCAGATACATTTACGATACCATTAGCATCGATATCGAATGTAACTTCGATCTGAGGGATACCACGTGGTGCTGGTGGGATACCAGTTAGTTGGAATCTACCGAGAGATTTATTCTGAGCAGCGAATTCGCGCTCGCCTTGTAATACATTAATCTCTACACCTGGTTGGTTGTCTTGAGCTGTACTAAATATTTGAGATTTCTTAGTAGGAATAGTAGTATTACGAGCGATAAGTTTAGTACATACACCTCCTAAAGTCTCAATACCAAGTGACAATGGAGTAACGTCTAGAAGTAATACGTCCTTCACCTCTCCACCTAATACACCTGCTTGAATAGCAGCACCGATTGCTACACATTCGTCTGGGTTGATACCTTTGAATGGTGTAACAGGGATCTCCTTAGATAATGCCTCTACTACGCATGGTACACGAGTAGATCCACCTACCAATACTACATTAGCGATGTCATTCTTACTTAGCCCTGCATCTTTCAATGCATTACGAGTAGATACTAGAGTCTCTTCTACTAAATCTGCAATCATATTCTCGAATTTGGCACGAGTAAGTGTATACTCTAAGTGCTTAGGCCCTGTAGCATCTGCTGTAATGAATGGTAGACTGATAGTAGTCTGAGTAAGGGTTGATAATTCAATCTTAGCCTTCTCTGCTGCTTCTTTTAGACGTTGTTTAGCTAATTTGTCTGCAGATAAATCAATACCGTTCTCTTTCTTAAATTCTTCTACCAATAGATCAATAATACGATTATCGAAGTCATCACCACCTAATCTAGTATTTCCATTAGTAGATAATACCTCAAATACTCCATCTCCGATCTCTAGGATAGATACGTCGAATGTACCGCCACCTAAGTCGAATACTAGAATCTTTTGATTCTTTCTATCTGCCTTGTCTAGACCATATGCTAAAGCCGCCGCCGTTGGTTCGTTGATAATACGCAATACTTCTAGTCCTGCGATCTTACCTGCATTCTTAGTAGCTTGACGTTGGCTGTCGTTGAAATATGCTGGTACTGTGATGACTGCTTGAGTAACAGTCTGACCAAGATATGCCTCAGCGTCTTGCTTTAATTTTGTAAGCACCATTGCGCTGATTTCTTCTGGACTATATTGTTTATCATCAATCTTCACTTTGTAGTCTGTACCCATCTCACGCTTGATTGAGATAACAGTCTTGTCAGGGTTGGCTACTGCTTGACGCTTAGCCACTTGACCTACTAATCTATCGCTGTCTTTGAATCCTACTACACTTGGAGTAGTTCTTCCGCCTTCGCTATTCGGAATAACAGTTGGTTGACCACCTTCCATTACTGCCACACAGCTATTTGTTGTACCTAAATCTATACCGATAATTTTTCCCATAAATTTTGTCTCCTTATTTTAATGAAAATTTATTTTTAGTAAAATTGGGAGCAATTTATATCTTCACTTGTTGAGATATAAATTTATTCTCCTTATATATTCATTTCTTTTAGTCTTTCTATCCACTTTGGGATATTTGTCATTTGCTCTTCTCGATTGCTAGTGCGTCCATGACCAGTATAGAGCTCTACGTAGTCAAGATCTAGTAGTCTATTTAGACTCTGGATCAATGTATCCTTATCTCCAGTAGGAAGATCTGTCCTACCTACCGCTACAGAGAATACTGTATCGCCTGAGAAGAGAAATCTATCATCCACTAGATAACATACACTATCTATGCTATGTCCGGGCGTATGATAGCATTTCACTTTGTGCTTATCAAATATTATCTCTTGATTGTCTTTGAGGGTTATTAGATTGTCTATACTATAAGTCTCAGGATTATGCCAGTAACTAACATTCTTATCTATATCGGTCAAGAAGTCCATTATCTCGCTACTCGCATATATAGGAACATCTAATTTGTCATAATCTTCTACATATTGAATATGATCAAAATGTCCATGTGTCAACAATACCGCTTTGATCGGCAAATCGCATACCGAACGAACCTGCTCTAACGGACACCCTGCATCTACTATAATACAACCATCATTATCAATAATAATATGCGTATTTTGTTTAAGTTCACCATCTGCCCATATTGTCTTAATTGTTTCTATATTCATATTACTTCTTCACTATTACCTGTGAATATCTTATCACTTTACCTTTGTAGGTAAATCCTTTGTATGCTTCTTTCACTATCATACCGCTCTCTACATCTGCAGTGGAGTCAGTATCTATCGCCTGATGGTATTCAGGATTAAATTCTCCTGTAGCGTTTATCTCTTCTACTCCCATCTTTGATAAAGTATCAAGTATTCCTTTCTCAATGAATTGAATACCCATTAATGTATTCTTGTCTGTGATCATATTAGTAGCCATCTTGAAACTATCCAATGCCGGCAAGAACTGCTCTATAGCGTCCATGAATCCATCTTGTCTAGCATCACCTAAAGCCGTCTGCATTCGCTTGCGGTAATTATCAAACTCTGCCTGTACTCGAAGTAGATCAGTTAGATAATCTTTCTTCTCACCGCAAGTGCAATCTTCACTACACTTGTCATCAGGAGTACATTCACAATCATCACCACAATCGCAGTTATCATTACAATGACAAACGTGCTCTTTGCCACAATGACATTCATCTTCGCATATACACTCATGCTCTAGATCTTCACCACAACCACATTGACACTTATCTTTGTCTAATTCGTCTTTCACTTATTATCTCCTTTTAAGTTATCTATCTGACTTACTATGAACTTCAATGCAGCAGCTACATTAGCATAGTCTATTCTCTTAGGTCCTACGAGCGCCAATGATGCGATAGGCACACCATTGATAACTATTGGTGCACTCATCATCATACCGCCTTTTAGTTTACTCTCTTCACTTTCTTCGCCAATAGTAAAGTTCAACTCATCTCTATCTGCTTGGATTACATCTATTACCTTATCCGCATCTTCTAAGAACTCAAATACATTCTTAGTATCATCTATTTCTCCCTTGGTGAGACCATCTAACAATTTGGTAGGATTACCATTAGATACATCGCATTTAGTACGGATCACCTGAGTCAATGCTCCAGCTACTGAATCAATGAGATTCTTAAACTCTATCATCTGAGCACCGGCACGAAGACATACTTCATTGATATTATCTATCATATACTCAATAGTCTTACCCTTGAAATGTTTAGTAAGGTAATCACTAGTCTCTAGACATGCAGATCTATCAACATTAGGATCTAACGACATATTATCGTCTATAATACCCGCATTAGTCTCGACTAATAGCAGAGCATCTTTCTGTATGAGTGGAATAATCTGAATATTCTCAATGACCAAATGTCTAAGTCCATGCTGTACCAATACTGCAGGACAATTAGTCGCCTTGCTAAGCCTTTTGGCTAGAGTCGTAAGCGTATTAATAAGACTGACCGACTTATCTTCGTATGAAGATATCACACTCTTGATTGATTCATAATCTAATTTATCATTATCAAGTAGCGCATTCACATATTCTTTATATGCTAGACCCGTAGGTACTCTACCCCCAGAGGTATGCACTTGTCTAAAATACCCCATGCTCTCTAGTGCATTTAGTTCATTTCGGATAGTAGCCGAACTAATATCCTTGAAATGCAAATTCAACTGACCGCTAGTAATCGGCTGAGCGGTCTTGATATATTCATCGACTGCTACGAGAATAATATCATGCTTTCTTTTGTTCTTATCATCTATTATCACTCTATTGCTTTCATCCTCCATTTAGCACTCTTATTATATGATTGCTAACTCTATTTTATTCACGTTGCTAAACTTTGTCAACTAAAATTGTCAAAAAAATAAAAAAAATTAGCACTAATTTTGTCTAAGTGCTAATTTTCATCTACATTAGTTCTACAATGATACTATTTGATACATAGAAGTAGTCATCAGCTATCTTCAAGAATCCATCTTCAATTACTACCATACCGAGTTCTAAGAACTTTCTAATCTTATCGGCTTTGCTAAGAAGTAGATCTTCATTAAACTCTTTCTTGAATTTCTCTAGATCCAATCCCTTGATAGTACGTAGAGATAACATTATCCTCTCTGTCCTAGCCTCTTCTATAGAAACATACTCTTTCTTATATACAGGAGATTTACCCTCCGCCATAGCGTCGATATATGTGTCTAGTCGCTTAGTATTGAAATATCTATAACCACCTACATAACTATGCGCCGATACTCCTAGTCCTACATAGTCGACATTCTCCCAATATTTAAGATTGTGTTGGCATTCGCAACCAGGCTTAGCATAGTTCGACACTTCATATCTCTTGAATCCATGTTTCTTGAGTATCTTATATATCCTATTATATAGAGACAATGTTTCTTTCTCGCTGATAGGCTTAATCTTGCCCCTGCGCCACTTATCATATAATAATGTATGTTTCTCTATCTGAAGACTATATACTGAAATATGTTTTACATGGTGCTTCAATAAGAATTTGATAGTTTTAATTACAGACTTCTTAGTCTGACCAGGTAAACCTATCATTACGTCGCTATTTACATTAGAGAATTGACTATCCTTGAGCATCTTGAATGTTTCTTTCACGTTCTCTACACTCTGGATTCGACCATGATCTGCGAGCAATTTCTTATCTAAACATTGTACACCAACACTGATACGATTAATTCCCGCCTCTACGTACTCTAAGAATTTCTCTTTAGTAAATGATGATGGATTCACTTCAATGGTAAATTCTGTCTTGTCTAAAAAATGAAAACTTGAATATAACTTTCTAGATAGACTCGCTATAAATCCTTCGTACACAATACTTGGAGTACCGCCACCTAAGAAAATGGTATCAAAAATCTCATCTTGATACTTCTTCTTCAATACATCAATCTCTGCGAATAGACTATCAAGATAAAGTTGTTGCGCATGTTTGTCCATTGAGTATGATACGAAATCACAATAATCACACTTCCTATTACAGAATGGAATGTGAATATATATGCCCATAGGTTTCTTTTGTTCCATAATTACCCCTTATAACTATTATTATAACCTAAAAGAAAAAAATTTCCTAACAATTTTAATGTTGTTAGGAAATTTTATCTCAGTGTTGATTGCCACAAAACTAATCATCTAATTTTAATATTGTTACGAATGCTTCACTAGGTAATTCTACACTGCCAAGCCTACGCATACGCTTCTTACCTTCTTTCTGCTTTTCTAGGAGCTTTCTCTTACGAGTAACATCTCCTCCATAACATTTCGCCAAGACATCTTTTCTCATTGCCGATATCGTCTCTCTGGCGATTACCTTACCACCAATCACTGCCTGAATAGGTATCTCGAATAAGTGTCTAGGTATGACAGTCTTTAGTCTTTCACATAATGCCCTACCTCTAGGATATGCTTTATCCTTATGCACAATGATCGATAATGCATCACATATCTCACCATTGAGTAGGATATCAAGTTTTACCAGATCACTCTCTTGGTATCCTGCTAGTTCATAATCCATACTAGCATAGCCTTTACTAATTGACTTGATCTTATCGAAGAAATCATAAACAATCTCATTCAATGGAATAGTATAAATTAGTTTGGTACGATTGGCATCAATATATTGCATATCATGATATTCGCCTCGTCTATCCGCGCATAGATCCATGATACCGCCTAAGTAATCTTTAGGTGTAATAATCTCCATCTTCACGATCGGCTCTTCCATACGATCAATAGAGTTCATAGGTGGCATTTCTGTAGGGTTGGTAACATCGTACTCTCTACCCTTAGTGTCATATATCTTGTATTCTACACTAGGTGCTGTGGTGATGATATCTAATCCGAACTCTCGCTCCAATCTCTCAGTAATGATCTCCATATGAAGAAGTCCTAAGAATCCGCATCTAAATCCATGTCCAAGAGCAAGCGATGTCTCTTTAGTAAAATTGATACTAGCATCATTTAGTTTCAGTTTCTCAAGCGCATCACTTAGTTCTTGATATTTATCGCCGTCTAGCGGGAATATTCCACAGAAGACTACACTTGTTGCTTCTTTGTATCCATCTAAGGCTTTCTCTATCGGATTATTCTTAAGAGTAATAGTATCGCCTACTTTAGTATCGCTAACAGTCTTAACAGATGCTGCTATATATCCTACATCTCCAGCACGTAAACAATCCACCGCCACCGGTCTAGGCTTGTATACTCCGACTTCGGTAACTACGAATGACTTCTTGGTCTGCATGAAGAGTATCTCATCTCCAACACGCACTTCGCCATCAATGATACGCACCATACTGACAGCACCCTTATAACTATCATAATAGCTATCAAATATAAGTGCCTTAAGCGGAGCATTCTCATCGCCCTTAGGAGCTGGCACATACTTTACTACCGCCTCTAATACACTCTCAATATTTAGTCCGGTCTTAGCACTAATTTCGCACGCGTCATCGCATGGTATACCAATTATATCTTCTATTTCTTTCTTAGTACCTTCAATGTCTGCACTAGGTAGGTCTACCTTATTGATTACAGGCAATATCTCTAGATTAGCATCAAGTGCAAGATATACATTAGCTAGAGTCTGAGCCTGCACTCCTTGACTCGCATCGACTACCAAAATAGCACCTTCGCAGGCAGCGAGAGATCTACTCACTTCATATGAGAAGTCCACATGCCCTGGAGTATCTATTAGATTTAATGTATATTCTTCTCCATTGTACGTGTATTTCATAGTAGCCGGAGTGAGTTTGATAGTAATACCACGCTCTCGCTCGATGTCCATACTATCAAGCAACTGTTCTTCCATATCGCGCTTAGCGACAGTATCCGTAAATTCCATTAATCTGTCTGCCAAAGTACTCTTACCATGATCAATATGAGCCACTATGCAGAAATTTCGTATTTTATCTTGTCTATTCATGTGATATAGTATAGCAGAAGATCGGAATTTTGTAAAGAAAAAAGAGCAAACTCGCTCTTTCTCCCTAATTATGGTACCAATATCTCGCTCGCACATAGCCAAGATATCAATAAACATTTCTAGATTTAAGTAATCTATTACTATTCTACTTAGTTCTGGACGATGTTCTAAGTCTTGAATATAAACATCTAGTTTGTCCGCTTGACTCTGTAGTAATTCAACAAGCTCCTTCTTTATGTTTTGATCCTTGTAATACTTGATAGCCCCTTAAATTTTTTGTTGATCACTTTGATCACCTTGCTTAAATATAAGCCAAATACCTTTTTAAAATTTTTTTAATTTTTTTTGGACAGACAAGATTTGACCTCTTTCGACATATATTCCTTTTAGAATAAAAGGAGCAATATGGTATTCGAAAGTATTGGCCAATTTTTATCTAAACTAATGATGTTTCATGGATATGTGAATGAATTTAACGGCTTCCCAGATCCGCTTAGTAAGGATGAAGAAGATCATTTATTAGATCTTATGCATTTAGGCGACGAATCCGCTCGTGAAACACTAATTAACCACAATCTTCGCCTTGTCGCCCATGTTTGCAAGAAATATAATGGCACAGCCGAAGCGGACGATCTACTCTCAGTAGGTTCTATCGGACTTATCAAAGGAATAGATAGTTACAAGAAAGACAAAGGTAGTCAACTCTCTACTTATGTTAGTAGATGTATAGAGAATGAGATACTAATGCTACTGCGAGCCAATAAGAAACATAAGGTCTGTATTAGCACCGAAGAAACTATTGGCGTAGACAAAGATGGTCAAGAAATGACTATCGCCGACATAATCCCACAAGATATAGAGAAGGATCCTGCATTCATTGTAGATCAAAAAATCATACTAGAAGAAGTACAATCATCTATGAAGAAGATCCTAAGCCAACGCGAATATGATATTATCTCTCTGAGATATGGACTAAATGACGGTCGAGAACGAACTCAACAAGAAGTCGCAGATATCATGAATATCAGTCGCAGTTATATATCAAGAATCGAGACTAAAGCTATTGATCTTCTCAGCGAAACATTCGCTAACAAGAAATAAGAAGAGTGAATATATTAATACTATGAAATCAAATCTAGTCCGAAAATTATTGATTACTCTGACTATTACCGCTACTATTGGTAGTGGTGCGAGTGCGAAATTCTTGTTCGATAAGTCGCTCGACACACAAGATGACATCAACTACTACCATGACAAAATCCAATCAACTCTTCTCGAATATGCCCAGACCGAAGAATTTCAAAATATATACAATGAGGCTATAGATACCCTAACTGAGCAATATATCAATGGAGCCATTAGTTACGAACAATATTCATCAAAAATGATGGAGATCCACTCTTCTTCTTTCATTCAAAATGTTATTGATGAACATGATAGCAATCTTAGTCGGACCTTAAGAAATCTAGATGATAAAATCAATGATGAATGGGTTACATTTACATATTATACAATGGGATTTTGTTGTTTTGTAATGGCTACGCCTACTATCCCTTTCGCTTCATACTGCCTACTAAAAAACGATAACGATGAATTGAGTGAAAATCTAGAAAATGAGAAAACCTGACCAAAAGAAAAAATTGTGCAAACTTGCACAATTGAAAATACAGGTCGTGTTTTTCGCATAAAAAATGGAGAATGCATACACATTCTCCACCATCCAAAAGGATGAAAGCATTTAGGTGGCAGTTTGGCCTATAAGCCGAGTTCTGTTTTAGACGGTCATCTATCTAGTATGTAGATTGCTCTACATCTCTAGCGGCATTTTTAATATCCTTAGCGAGCAACTAATAGGGATATTTTAGCCTTGCTTCAGGTGGGGTTTACATGGACCAAGTATGTCGCCATACTTGCGGTGAGCTCTTGCCTCGCCTTTTCATCCTTACTAACCACTCAGGGGTATAGCGGTTATTTTCTGTTGCACTTTCCTTCGAGTTGCCTCGACTTGCCGTTAGCAAGCACCTTGCTCTATGAAGCTCGGACTTTCCTCAAATTAGACCTTACGCCTAACTTGCGACCATCTGACCAAGCTGACGATAGTATTCTAACATAGATTTTCTATTTGTCAACCCCCTTTTTGAAAATTTTTTAAACTTTTTTGTCCCTTTATATATTATGTATGTATACATATCGTTCGATATATATCATTAATATTATAAAAAAGAGCGACTAATCCGCCCTTTATAATATCAAATCATCATCTTCCTCGTGCTCGATAGCATTCTCATGATGTACTATATGTTTACCTTTGAACTTTGGAGTATTCTCTTGACTATGTAAATAGTTAAATTTTTCTTCGGCAGTCTTCTCATATTCATCTATCGAAGTTGCTGTATGTCTAATTAGATCCTTATTCTTCTCTATATCTTTGTCTTTCTTAGCTACATCTGAGAATAAAACATAGTTAGCCACTCCTAACGCACTACCAACGAACACTGATAACAACCCTAGTGCTCCTCCACCTAGTCCGAATGATCCAACAATGCCTAAACCCACCAAAAACACTGATAATCCTATCACTAATTTATTGCTCATAATCACATTCTCCTATTTGGTATATATATTAATGATTATTAAGATTTTGTCAACTAAAAACTCATACTCGACATATGTTTGAATTTTTAATAATTAAAGTTTTAAAATCCAATGTGTGTGAGTATCGTCAGATAAAATTAAACCTCCACTTTTTGCAATAATATTGTTTGCATGCGGATTAGATTTTTCAATATCTAAAGTAATATGTGGATATTTTGTTATATTTTTAAGTTCTTTTAGAATATGAGAGAAAATCAAATATCCAAAGCCATTACTTCTGTGTTCAGGATGAATAAAGAAATAAACATTGTTGGTAGAATTACCATGAAAAATATAAGCATAGCCTAATTCTGTAAGTTCTGTTTTTAATAAATATTTATTGCTGTTTTCCTTGTCTGATAACTGTTGTTTTACAAAAATTATGTCTTTCATTAAACTGTAACCTCCTGTGAAAATAAATCAATATTATTCTCTTCTAAAAATCTTTTAAATGAAGGAATTCTTTCCATATATAAATCAAATTTTCCTAAATGATCTTTAATTTTTTCTCTATTTCTATCAATTTTTCTCACTAAAAAATCTAATAACTCTTCGTCTGTTAAAATTCTTTTCTCGTCTTCAAGTCTTAGCTCTGAATTCCCCGTTTTGCAGTAGTTTTCGTCATATTCAACATCTATCCTTAATTTAGAATTTATTGTCTTTAAAATGAAATATGAATAAGATTTAACATAATCCGTTTCAGTAACTTCAATAGGGATTTTATATTTATCTTTTAATTCTTGTATTTTCTCTTTATCGTTAGAGTTTATTTGAGACAACTCATTAAGATAATGAAATCTTAAAACATGATATCTATGC
>JBKSNA010000036.1:0-14449 GCA_046882085.1 Clostridia bacterium | reverse complement strand
GATGCTATCTAGCATCGCTTTTTTCTAATCTTTGTCCTGCACTTTAGTTAAGAATAAGAGTTTGTTTTCTTTGGTATCTACTAAGACGTTATCGCCTTTTACAATTTCACCTTTTAACATTCTGTCGGCCAACTCATCTTCGATCTTAGACGTAATCAATCTTCTGAGCGGTCTAGCACCGAAGTCATTGTTAGTACCATTCTTTACTAAATAATTCAATGTCGCAGCAGTGAACTTTAACTCGATTCCACTCTGACGAAGAGTCTTATTTAGATCTGCAAGCATCTTCTTTGCAATCTCTTTTAATACTTGAGCAGAGAGTTTATTGAATACAATAATATTATCTATACGATTGATAAGTTCTGGTTTGAAATGTTTTTTCAATTCATCTAATGCTATCATTGACTTATCATCTTTTTCTTTACTGTCATTAAATCCAAGTTCAACATTTGTTTTGTTTAACTTATCACTGCCAATATTAGAGGTCAATATAATAATAGTATTTTTAAAACTTACCACTCTACCATGACTATCAGTTAGTCTTCCATCGTCTAACACTTGAAGTAAAATATTAAACACTTCAGGGTGCGCTTTCTCTATCTCGTCAAACAAGATTACACTATATGGCTTTCTTCTCACTTGTTCAGTCAAATATCCACCATCGTCAAACCCGACATATCCAGGAGGACTACCAATAAGTTTTGATACACTATGTGCTTCCATAAACTCACTCATGTCTAGTCTAATGATCTTATTCTCATCATCAAATAATGCTTCTGCAAGTGCTTTGCTAAGCTCGGTTTTACCTACACCTGTAGGCCCTAAGAATAAGAAACTACCAACCGGTCTACGTGGATCTCGTATACCAATCCTACTACGACGAATAGCTTTTGATACTTTCTCTACCGCTTCATCTTGACCCTTCACTCTCTCGATCAAAGTTTTCTCTATATTGAGAAGTTTCTCTGCTTCTCCTTCGGTGAGTTTGGTGAGCGGAATATTTGTCCATTTACTGATTACTTCCGCCACATCATGCTCATCAATGGTTACAATCATATTTTCGTTAGTTGGCATTGATTTTTGTCTAGAGATCTCTTCTTTAATAGCTGCGATCTTATCTCTTAATCTTCCTGCTTTTTCAAAATCTTCTTGATTGACCGCATCTTCTTTTTCCGCTTCTAGTTTTTGTAGGTCATCTTTTAATTTCTTGACCTCTGTACTATCGTAATTAGTCTTCACCTTGGCTCGACTCGATGCTTCATCGATTAGATCTATCGCCTTGTCAGGAAGACTTCTATCTTGAATATATCTATCTGAAAGTGTCGCCGCCGCCTTGATAGCTTCATCACTGATTTTTACATTATGGAATGCTTCATAACTATCTCTAAGTCCTTGAAGAATCTCTATCGTCTGCTCTACTGTTGGCTGATCTACTGTAATAGGCTGGAATCTTCTCTCAAGTGCTTTATCTTTCTCTATATACTTTCTATATTCATCTGTGGTAGTAGCGCCGATAGTCTGCATTTCTCCACGCGCAAGATATGGTTTCAACATATCTGCAGGATTAGCCTCGCCCTTCTCACTACCTACTTGTGCGAGCGTATGAATCTCATCAATAAAAGTAATAATTCGCTTGTTAGTGCTGATTAGTTCTATCGCATTTTTTAGTTTTTCTTCCATGCTACCGCGATATTTAGTACCAGCCATCAGTCCGCCAATATCTAGACTGTATATAATCTTATCCTTCAAAAATCCTGGTACATCACCTGCTATAATTCTACGTGCTAAGCCTTCTACAACCGCAGTCTTACCAACACCTGCCTCGCCAATAAGTACAGGATTGTTTTTAGTCTTTCGGCACAATATCTCAATCATTCTTTCTATCTCGTCATCTCTACCAATGATTGGATCAATTTTTCCCAATCTTGCTCTAAGAGTGAGATCACTACCCATATCCAATAAATCTTGATGTAATTCACTCACAGGAGTATCTCCCTGTACTGTCTGTTTTGGCTTTGTCTCTTTCTTAGAGAGATTGCCCACTTGTTCAAATTCGTCCGAATCAAAACTCGAATTACTCTTCACTGCAGTAATATTGGATATTGCTTTATTTCTCATGTCGTAAATATTTAATTTCAAAACACTTGCCAAAATATTGATCGCAAAACTGTCTTCTTGACTAAGCAGTGCTACCAACATATGTTCTGTAGATATATATTGACTATGAGTACGTTTGGCAATACTGCCTGCTATCATTAGCATTTCTTTTACTCTCGGTGTGATTTCTACCATGTTTGACGACAATCCATCACTACCCACTTTCTCAATAATATCTTTTACCACATCGCTAGTAACGTGGTAAGCGTTTAAGAGTTTTTTGCTCTTACTCTCTACTTTTGTCATAGCATAAAGTACATGCTCAGTACCGACCTGATTGGTATAGTTGGCTGCGAATTGAGATGCCACTTGCATACATTTATTAGCTAAATCAGTTAGATTGTACATATTATTCTCCTTTTAATATCTCCCTAGCAGTATTGGCTAGTGAGATAAGCTCGCTCTTAGATGTGAATTCATCAGTCTTATCTAATATCAAACGTTCTAATTTTGATAATTTATTAGCATCAATATCAATTAAATCAAGATTCTTACCCATTCTAATATTCATGATAATACTATCCAATTCTTCGTAAGTCATAAGGTATGCAGACTCAAGTATTGCCAGACTCCTTCTAGATTTATCGACTATCTCATCATGATTAGCCACATCTAACATTTTGGCACTCTCGATCTCTAGATCATTAAGTTTAGATACCACCTTACTAAATTCGTCAAATATTTCTTGCTCACTAAATCCTAAATTGCACGAAGTGGATAATGTATATACATTCTCTCTATCTGTAGACTTTAGATTGTATCCTAATTTTCTCATATTTTGCTTCACTTGGTCAATCTTATTAATTGATTTGATCGCATTTAGACAAATATCACACTCTATCTCTACGCCCGCACCGATCTTAGAAATATCACTCATGAGATAACCATACTCATCACTATATACCATTGATGTTTTATTGGATAATTTATTAATCATATCCCTAGCACGATCAAATGTTGACTTGTCATAACCATAACCTGTACTAACTAAAACAATATGCTCGCCTGAAAATAAATTCATCGCCATATTTTCTTTGATACTAACTAATACATTATTAGTACCCACCATTAGTAATCGGTTATTTCTTAAGAAATTAATCATCTCCGCATCTGCTGAATTGATATTGACTAGCGACATCTTAGATCCTACAAAGTCTTTTAGTTTGTTTATTATTTCTTCTTTTTGCTCTACCGCAAGCTTTGGTACGAATTTATAATCTTTTAAATTACGATAAAATTTCACTTTGGTAAAAATTATATTATTCATCTTTGTTCTCCAATTTTTGAATTTGCTTCTTTATCTTGGCCGCATCTTCGTATCTTTCTTCGGCTACTGCTTTACGCATCTCATCTCGTAACGCCGTAATCTTGTCTTGCTTATTTTCAGATTTCTTTGGCTTAAGAATAGTGTCTTGCTTATGCTTTTCATGTGGAGCAATACGCTTAATTATTTTTGAGATCTCTTCTCTAAATGCTTCGTAACAATTAGGACAACCTAGTTTACCTGAGTTCTTAAACTCTCTCATAGTCAATTTGCATACAGGACACGATATATTCTCTACCTTCTCAAATGGCAAAAAATCTGAGAACGCCGAAAACATATCATCAAAAATACTAGATTGAGTAGTAAATACACCTTCTTGAATCGCACAATCACGACATAAATTAGTAGTTTGACTCACTCCATTCACTATTAGTGTAGATCTATACACGCTAGGACGACCACATTTATCACATTTCATATTTATTCTCCTTTTAATTCTCACTCTTCTTCATTAATTCTATTATAAGTTGACTCATAATATTAGCACGCAATATATCATCTATATTAATCGGATTATTGAGTGCTTTATTAGAGATCATACTCTTAACAATATTAGATTCTCTATCTTTTAATAATCGCCTGTCCACCAAATGATTAACAATCTGCGTTGCCTCATGAATATTCATTGGCTGTCGACACATCTCGAGTACATTCTTTAGGAAATTATCATTATTGTCCTGCATTCTCACTACTTTGATATATCCACCACCGCCACGCTGGCTCTCTACAACAAACCCACGATTCACAGTGAATCTAGTGTTCAGTACATAATTGATCTGACTAGGTACACAGGCGAAGAATTTAGCTAAATCATTCCTGCTCAACTCTATAAAATCATCATCATCTAGACTCGAAATTATAAATTCTTCTATCACATCGGATATTGTTCTACTCACAGCTCCTCCTTATTTGACTTTCTTTGACTTTCGAGTATTATAACACTATTATATCCAAATATCAAGTAAAAATGCCATAAATTTTAAAAAAAATTAGCAATCTGTCGTTTTGACTGCTAATTTTTTATAATTCTCGTTGTTTTAGTTCGTCTTCATCTACTAAAATACTATCATGATCTAATACAGCAATCTCTCGACTAGTACGAACATGATGACATATTGCATATATTCCCCATGTAATAGGTCCTAATGCCAGATGACACAATACCACTACCATTGTATATATTATTGGTGAAAACTTATAAATCGTAAACAATGCAGGAATAGGAATATTGGCTGGATTATCCAAGAACATAAAGTTGGCATTGAATATCAGATTTAATATAATTGCCAAGGTTATGAAGATCCCACAAAATAAAATATATTTCAACACATTCTTGCCATTCATCTCGAAGGATTTAGTAATATACAACATAATACCTGTATACACCATAGCCGAATGGAACAGCATTGAATATATACATTTATAGTGGAATATAGGATATCCACTAAACGATGTAGTAGGGAACACTATAAAAGCTAACCCTGCGACTATACACCCCATAGCGAAGAACGATAAACCACAATCTCGAACAAACTTATATGGCGACCAAGTACTCCACAATGAATAAATATATAACGAACAGAAATACAATGGTAACCAAGTCCTAACCTTAGTATAACCATGCATAAGACTCCAACAAATATCAAATATTTCGACTACTGTTACTACAATAGTTACAATTCTAAGATATTTAAAATATCTCTCTCTGGAGATTTCCCTAGATACAAATACCAAAACAGCGATCAAAATAAGACATATAATAATTGATATTATATGTGTCGGAGTAAATAGTCCCACTGCTGGGTATGTACCTTTGGCGCTAAACATGACAATATTCTATCATTTCCCTTAAAATAATACAATAATTTTAACATAAATTTTTATAAAAACTAATTTTTTCTGAAGTGATTATATATTTCTTTTGCAGTATTTTTGGATAGTCCTTTCACACTCTCCAGATCTATTAATTTTGCATTTTTTATATTTTCTATCGTGCGGAATTTTGCCAGCAATGCTCTACGCATAGCAGGTCCTACACCACTAATACTCTCTAGTCCACCTTTGTACATACCTTTAGCTCTTAGGCTTCTATTAAAGGTAATGGCGAATCTATGTGCTTCGTCTCTCGCTAGTTGAACTAATCTCAATGAATAACTGCCTTTGGTGAGAATATAAGGTTTTAATTTGTTTGGTTTAAATACTTCTTCTTCCCTTTTAGCTAGAGATATTAAGTCATTAGGGTAATTGTATTTATTTAGTACTTCTACTGCAATTCCCAACTGTCCTTTACCACCATCAATGATGATGAGATCTGGCATAGATGAGAAACTAATATCTTCACTATTTAATTTCTCCATTCTTCTAGTGAGTACTTCTCGCATAGATGCGAAGTCATCAATAAAATCCACTGTATCAATTTTGAATTTTCTGTACATTGACGTAGCTTTTTCCCCATTGATTAGTACCGACATACTCGCTACTGTATATGTACCATATGTATGAGATATATCATAACATTCTATTCTCTTAGGAGTATGCCTAAGATCTAGATCTTTCTTGAGTTGCATTATTGCGCCAATACTAGCATTTCGCTCTTTGGTAGTCCTATCTAAATTCTTCTCAATATGCATAATAGCATTTTTGTGTGCCATGTCTAACAACTTGTATTTAACACTATCTATTTTAGGTTTGGTAACCGCCACCTTCTTCTTTGACTTAGTAGACAAGAATTTCTCAATCTCTTCACTATCGATATTGGGTAATATTATCTCGTTAACTATTAACGGATTGGCAGTGTAGTATTGCATAATAAACTGCGTATACGCCTCGTCCTCGTCTAAGAAATTTAGAATATTGTATGAACGCACTCCTTGAAGTTTTCCGCCACGCACGATCAACACGCACATTGCCGAATATTCTCCACTAGTAGCGAGATAAAAGACATCATAATCCACTAAACTATCTAGGCTAGTAATAACTCGTGATTGTAATTTATCCAGCATCTTTAATCGATCTCTTAATTGCAATGCTGTCTCAAAATTCTCATTATTAGATGCCATCTCCATCTTTTCTCTTAGGATTGATTCTACCTTCTTGGTATCACCCTTCAAAAACTTGATCGCATCATCTACTATCTTCATATACTCTTCTCTAGAAATCATCTTAGCACAAGGAGCATGACACATATGCATCTCTTTGAATAGACAAGGCTTCATTGCTTTCTTGCTGTCAGATATCGAGAGTTTACATTTCCTCAATGGAAAAGCATAATCCATAATAGACAATACTTCTCTAGCACTCACTCCTGCCATATATGGCCCGAAATATTTGTCTTGTTTATTTAGTCGTCTAGATATCTCAAAATGAGGGTAGTCTTCTTTCATATTGATCTTGATGTACGCATACGTCTTACTATCTTTTAGTAAAATATTATAATAAGGTTGATGTTTTTTGATTAGGTTGTTTTCTAATGCCAATGCTTCTACTTCGTCATTGACTACAAAGAAATCGAAATCAACCACATTGCTTACCATATTTCTGACTTTTATGTGATCCTGTCTACGCAAGAAATATTGACTCACTCTTTTCTTGAGATCTTTCGCCTTGCCAACATATATAATATTCCCATCTTTGTCTTTCATAATATACACGCCAGCATCGTGCGGAAGTCTTTTTACCTTATCTAAAATTATATCCATATATTTAGTATATCACAAAATTTTAGTTTATTAAAATATTTTGCTGACTCTTTTCATAATATTTAATATGAAATTTATTAAATCACATTGGCAAAAGTTGGTGAGCGTTATATTAATGAGTATGTTGATAATATATGTATTCAGTATAGGAATTATGAGAATACGCAATATTGAAATTTATAAAAAAGATACATCTCATATTAACATCTATGAAATATGGCATATAGAGACATTTGAAGGTGGTAGTAAGTCTAGAATATCTTACATAAACAACATCGCTAGAGAAATAGAAAAAGAAAATCCAGACGTTCTATTCATGACCAAATCCATAGATCCTAAGTCCCTTGCCGATCATCTATCAAAGTCCACCCCTGACATCGTATCCTTTGGATATGGTATAGGTGATATTTTATTGCCGTATCTATCTCCATTAAATACTGCATACAATGTTCGTGATGAATTGGTAGAAAGTGGAACGTTTGATCGAAGATTATACGCTCTTCCTTATATCATGAGCGGATATGCTCTATTTAAGCACTCATCAGATAGTACCGAATTTCATTGTGGACAAAATGAATACATATCACCTATTAACATATACGAATCACTATCTTATCAACCGATAGAGATCGAATCTCAATATGAAGCATACAAAGATTTCGTATATGATAAAAATACTGTTCTACTTGGCAGTGGCAGAGATCTATTTAGAATAAACAATCTAAATAATATTGGACGAGCAAATGCAATTATTGAACCAATCAACACATACACCGACCTTATTCAATACATAGGAATCACTCGCCAAGATGAAATCATCGATAGATTCTTAGTAGAGATATTTAGTATCGAGAATCAGACTTCACTAACCGACTACTCACTCTTCCCTGCATTAGATATCAAAATATATCACAATGGAATATATAACGATATGGAAAATTCAATTAAGGATTCTTATGTGGCAAAAGTATTTTAAAAGCATTTCAAACATTAATCTAATACCTAATGAATCAATCAAAAAATATACTACCATGAAAGTCGGCGGAATCATTAAACTCTTAATTATCTCGCACTCTATAGAATCACTACTGCAAGTATGTAAAGTGTGCAAAATACACAATATAAAGTATAAAATTATTGGACTAGGTGCTAATGTTATTTTTAGTGACGAGACCTATAATGGTGTGATAATCGTCAACAGATCATCTAATATTATTGTTGATAACAATACTATAATCGCCGACTCTGGTGTCAGTATAGGCAATTTAATAGCTCTTACTAAAGATCATAATCTATCAGGGTTAGAATACTTCGCTGGCATACCCTCTACTCTAGGCGGAGCGATGATAAATAACTTAGGAACATTCTCTCATGAGATAGGATCTATCGTAGAATATATAGAGTGTTATGAAAAAGACACTCTAGAGAAAAGGATATTTAGTCATCATGAATGTATGTTCGGATATCGCAAGAGCATATTTCAAAATAATGACTTCATTATCACCAAAGTAAAACTAGATCTTGTTCGTTTAGATCGATCAATAATTAATGAAAATATTCGATATGCTCTAGATCGAAAAATCTCTACTCAACCATTAGATCTACCTAGTGCTGGTAGCATATTTAAGAGAGTCGATGATATTATCCCAGCGAAATTGATAGATGAATTAGGACTAAAAGGTACTGCCATCGGTGGCGCGATGATATCTAATAAACACGCAGGATTTATCGTCAATACTAACAACGCTACTGCAGATGATATTCGTAAGTTAATCAACTTCGTACAAGACTATGTGTATAAAGAGAAAAATGTCTATCTTCCACTAGAAGTGGAACTTGTTGATTAATTTTAAAAATTTGACCGCCTAAATTCATAAATGATTGATTTATTTCCTTTCGTGTGATATAATACCAGCATAGGAGAAATAAATGGCAATATTAGCAGATTATCATACCCATTCTAAATATTCTAGAAATAACCATGGTAAAAGCACTATAGAAGACAATGTTCGTGTAGCATATGAGAAAGGTCTTCGCCAAATAGCCATCACTGATCATGGATTTAACCAAAAGAGATTTGGCATTCGTCGAAAAGACATTCCTCAAGTCAAACAAGACATCGAAGATGCAAAAGAACGCTACCCTATCGACGTTCTTCTCGGTGTTGAGGCCAACTTGATTTCTAGCAAGGGTGATATTGATATTCTTCCAGAGGATTATGAGCATCTGGATATTGTTTTGTGTGGATTTCATAGAATAGTAAAGTCTACTAGCCGAAGAGAGCAACTTGGTTTCGTGATGAAGAATGTATTCTGCGAACTCACACATCATACCAGCAAAAAACAACGTGAAAAAAATACCAACGCTTACATCAATGCAATGCGAAAGTATGATATCGATATTATTACTCACCTTAACCACGCATGCAAAGTTGATGTAGAGAAGGTAGCACGCGTAGCAAAAGAAACCAATACCCTAATCGAACTAAACGGCAAGCGTCTAGGCATGTCTGACAAAGAAATATTGACTTGCTATGAGCTGGGCTGTAAATTTGTACTGAATAGTGATGCTCATCGTGCTAATCGTGTCGGAGATGTACACCTTGGTCAACAAGCATTGCTAAGATTACGCATACCTACTAGTGCAGTAGTGAATTATAATAATTTACCAACCTTCAAGAAAGAAAAACGAAAGAAAAGGAGTTAGTATGACCGACTGCAAATCGCAGATATTACACACCATACCCGAGAATAATTGTTGCAGTCTAGCCTATGCTAATGTAGTACTTTTTTCGTCCTCACATTTTGACAAGAAGTCATCTAGTCTTCTAGTATCGAGTGAGGCATTGATTCTTAATAAGTTAACGAAAATATTAATCAAATCTTATCCTAACATTGAATGTGAGAGTTGGGATAATTTTTTGATTATTAAAGGTAATATTTTTGAAATCATAACTAACATGAATCTAGATCAAGTCATCAATCTAGATCTCTACCCTAACGACTGTGATAGACTCACAATACTAAAAACTTTCTTCTTGACTAATGGTAGATTTTATTACAATCAAGATAATAACAAAAATTCTAAAGGCTACAATCTTGAATTTATATTTAGAGATGAACAGTCGTGTGATTTGGTGTCTACCCTATTATCTGAGTATGAGTTCAATCTTAGAAAAACTAAACGCCAAAGTGTATACGTATTATATACCAAACATAGTACAACAATATGTGATCTATTAGTCCGCATTGGTGCTAGTTATACCGCATTAGACGTGCAGAATAATTTAGCTATGCGAGAGATTAGAAATAATGCGAATAGGCAGAATAACTGCTTTGAATCCAATCTGGACAAGACTATAATGGCAAGTAGCGAACAACTAGAAGCTATCAATTATATCCTAGATCATTATTCTCTAGAGTACCTAAGCGAAAACTTAAGAGATGTAGCACTCGCTAGATTAGCTAATCCAGATGTATCACTTCAAGATCTCAGGACTATCCTAAATAACAAAATCAGTCGCGCAGGTATCAAATACCGATTAGACAAGATCATAGACATTTACCACAAACTAAAAGGAGATAACTAATGAAACCATTCGTACACTTACATGTTCATACTGAATATTCATTACTTGATGGTGCAGCACGTATTAAAAAATTGGTAAAAACTGCTAAAGAATATGATATGCCTGCTGTAGCCATTACTGACCATGGCAATATGTATGGTGCGACTCACTTCTTCGATGCTTGTCAAGACGCTGGTATCAAGCCAATATTTGGTACTGAGTTTTACATCGCAGACGACCTAACTAACAAGAATGGTAAACAAAAGTTAGCACACTTAGTATTGCTGGTAAAAGATGAACAAGGATATAAGAATATATGTAAATTGAATTCCATCGCTTTCGTAGATGGATTTTATTACAAACCTCGTATAGACTACAAGACCCTAGAACAATACCACGATGGACTTATTTGTCTATCTGCCTGTCTCGCGGGAGATGTACCAAGACTAATTCTCGATGAGCAATATGATAAAGCTGAAGAACTCATTCTTTGGTTTAAAAATCTATTTGGTGATGACTATTATCTAGAGATCCAACACAATGGTATTGCCGATCAAGAAATAGTGAATGCAAAACTTCGTGAATACGCGAAGAAATTTGATATCAAACTAGTAGCAACTAATGACGTGCACTATATCAACAAAGATGATGCAGAGATGCAAGACGTATTGATGTGCGTATCTATGCAAAAATTCGTAGACGACCCTGATAGACTTAAGTTCCCTACTGATGAATTGTACTTCAAGACCTATGATGAGATGTTAGCAGGACTGCCTAATGATGAAGACGCACTCAATACTACAATTGAAATCGCTAATAAATGTCATTTTGAATTTGAATATGGACACTACCTATTCCCTCACTATGAGCCAGAAGGTGGTTACAACGAAACAGTAGGCGCTACACCTAAAGAATATCTACTAAATGTAGTGGATCGCGGTGTAAAGAAAAAATATGGCGAATATACTGACGAGATTCGTGAGCGTATAGCGACAGAGATCGGTATTATTGAGAAACAAGGATTCATTGAATATTTCTTGATCGTATGGGACTATATTAATGCTGCGAAAAATATGGGTATCTCTGTAGGTCCAGGTCGTGGATCTGGTGCTGGATCATTGGTTGCCTACACTATGGGTATCACAGATATTGATCCATTAAAATTTGAACTATTCTTCGAGCGTTTCCTTAATCCTGAGCGTGTATCTGCGCCCGACTTTGACGTAGACTTTGAAGATGCTAGAAGAGATGAAGTTATTGATTATGTTAGTAGGAAATATGGTAGCGAACGAGTAGTACACATTATTACATTTGGTACTATGGCTGCCAAGAATGCTATTAAAGATGTAGGTCGTGTACTACGTGTTCCATACTCTGTTACGGACAAGATCACTAAGATTATCCCTAAATACAAGAACCCTATTCTTCCTAAGGTGTTCGGATTCCATATACCTAAAGAAGGAGACAAAGACTATGGCACTGTATACGCTGTACCTGAATTAGTCGAGATGTACAATAATGATCCTCAAGTTAAGCGTGTCGTAGATATCGCTATGAAGGTCGAAGATTTCCCTAGGCAATCATCTACCCACCCTTGCGGTGTTATTATTGGTGCTGACGTCTTAGATAAGCACGTCCCACTCAGTCGAAATGGCGAAGATATTACTACACAGTTTGAAGGTGTAGATATGGAGCATCTAGGACATCTTAAAATGGACTTCTTAGGACTAAGAAACTTAACCGATATCAAGGGTGCTATCAAGTTAGTAAAACAGAATCATAATGTAGACATAGATTTTGATACTTGCACCTATGATGATCCTAATGTATTCAAACTAATATCTGCTGGTAATACTGATGGCGTATTCCAAATAGAGTCTGGTGGATTCAAGAAATTCTTAAAAGAACTTCAACCAACCTGTATAGAAGATATTGTAGCCGCCGTGTCATTGTATCGACCAGGACCAATGGATAGTATACCAAGATATGTTCACAATAAGCATCACCCAGAAGATACCACATACGATCACCCATTACTCGAACCTATTCTACGAGTAACTTATGGCTGTATCGTGTATCAAGAACAAGTAATGCAAGTCTGTCAAAAATTGGCAGGCTTTACCCTAGGTCAAGCGGATAGTATTCGTCGTGCTATGGGTAAGAAAAAAATAGCCGAAATGATGAAATGGAAGGACGCATTCATTCATGGTCGTGATGAATTCACTGACGATCATGGTAAATTCAATCCTGCCATACGTGGTTGTATTAACACAGGTGTTAGCGAAGAGGTCGCCAATAAAATATGGAATGAGATGGAGGCATTTGCATCATACGCATTCAATAAATCTCACGCTGCCGCATACTCACTAATCACTTATCAAACAGCATATCTAAAGACGTATTATATGCCAGAGTTTATTACTTCTCTACTCAATAATCGTATCACATTCACAGATAAACTCAAACATTATATCGCCTATGCTAAGAGTGAGAAAATCGAAGTATTACCGCCTGATATTAATCTAAGTCAAGTATATTTTAGTACTGATGGAGAGAAGATTCGTTATGGATTATCTGCCCTTAAGAATGTAGGCGTAGGTGTCATGGAAGACATCATTCGTGAAAGAACTGAAAATGGTCCATTTTTAGACTTTAATGACTTCATCTGGAGAGCGAATACTCAGGCTCTTAATAAACGTTGTATCGAATCTCTTATTAAATCTGGAGCTTTTGATTCATTCGGTAAGACACGTAGTCAATTAATGGCTGTATTCTCTATCATGGTAGATAGATGTATGGATAGAAAAAAGAGTGCGATGGACGGACAGATGAATCTCTTTGGTGACATCATCGAAGATACCAAACTATTAGAGGACAACGAGTATCCAAACATTAACGAGTATATCAATACTGTCAAACTTCAATATGAGAAAGAAATAGCGGGCACATATCTATCTGGACACCCATTAGACACTTATTTAGATGAGATAAAAAATTTCACATTCAATTCTAGTTTCTTGCCAGACGATAGCGATGATGACTATCAAGACGAAGCAAATGATTTTGACTCAATCGTCGAAGATTCTGCAGACTTATACAATGGTCTAAAGTCTGGAGATATGGTAACTTGCGGTGGTGTAATCACTGAATTTAAATCCCACCCTACCAAGACTGGTGGACGCATGGCATTCATGACATTGGAAGATCTAACTGGTAGTTTTGAAGTAGTCGTATTTAATAAAACTTTTGAAAAATACAAAGATATTCTTAATCCTGATGCATTAGTGGCGATTAAAGGAAGATTTACATTGCGAGATGGTAAAGCAAGCATTACAGCTGACGTCATTGAATTATTAGAAAACAAGTCTGAAGAAAAAGATGAGACTCTCCAAGAAGTAGAGGTATACAAGCCTAGAAAACTATGCTTAATCTACCCTATTAATGATGGCGTGATTCATAATACAATCAAGAATATACTATCTAGCTACAATGGTAGTGATGAAGTTTATATCAAAGATCAACCAACCAATAAGGTCTACAAAATGAATTATCTCGTACAAATTCGAGAGAGTCTAATATTTGAATTAGAAACTATCTTAGATAAAGAAAACATTATCATAAAAGACTAAAAAAATCCACTTAATAAGTGGATTTTTTTAATCATCTTCTTCGATTTTTTGTTTAGTCTTTTTCTTATAACCA
>JBKSNA010000035.1:0-20732 GCA_046882085.1 Clostridia bacterium | reverse complement strand
ATATCCAATGCTATCCAAGTAGAAAATATCTATAATAAAAATTATGATAATATTATCGATAAATTAAATAATTTATTTATTAATGAAAATTTGAATAAAATTTATAAAAATTCAAATAAATACTTAAAATTAGATGATTTTTATAGTCAAAATCAAAATAATTTAATATTTTTTGATAATTTTGATTTTAATACCACTAATATTAAAAATAAATTCAATAACTTTGTTGATATTAATTTTAATACTATTAATCTGCCTAATTTTTTATTCAATTTAGAATCATTACAGCTCAATCTAAACAAATACAAAAACAAACAAATCTATCTATGTCTATCTAGTATAGATACGATCAATTCGATAAAAAAAATATTCACCGATACCAATGTGAAATACTCTCTCAACAAGAACGATACTGGTTTAATTTTGACCGAACTTAATATTCCTTACAATATTTGTTTCGCCGATGAAGATAAATTTTATATTGGATCTACCAACTTCGCACACAAAAAAGAAATAAAGAAAGAATCTAAGCAGTCTATCAAATATTTACCAAAGGCTGGCGAATATGTAGTCCACTCTACACACGGTATCGCCAAATGCGAAGGTATAGTAACAGTTAATGTATCTGGCATGGATAAAGAGTTTTTCAAACTCGTTTATCGTGATGGCGATAACTTATATGTTCCTTATGAGAATGCAGATTGCCTATCCTTATATATGGCTGATGGAGAAGGTGTCAGATTAAACAAACTCGGCGGCAAAGAATTTATGACTCAAAAACTCAAAGCGGTAAAATCAATCGAGGACATGAGTCAAGAATTACTAGAATTATATGCTAAGAGAAAAGCTACTAAAGGATTCGTATACCCCGAAGATGATTACTTATATACCGAATTTGAGAATGCTTTTGAATATACCGAAACTGCCGATCAACTTCAAGCCATATTAGACATCAAAAACGATATGCAGACTGGCAAAGTCATGGATCGTCTGATCTGTGGAGATGTAGGATTTGGTAAGACAGAAGTGGCTATGCGCGCATTATTCAAAGCAGTCGAGGCAGGAAAACAGGTGGCGATCCTAGCCCCTACTACCATACTCAGTCTACAACATTACATGACTGTACTGAATCGAACCAAACAATTCGGCGTGGTAGCAGAAATGCTAAATAGATTCAAAACTAGTAAAGAACAAAATAAGATCATTGAAGATCTATCCCTTGGCAAAATTAATGTAATCTGCGGTACTCATAGACTACTCTCTAAAGATGTAAAATTCAACGACTTAGGTCTTCTTATTCTAGATGAAGAGCAACGATTTGGAGTAAAAGCAAAAGAACAAATCAAACAACTAAAAAATAACGTAAATGTTCTAACTTTATCCGCCACCCCGATACCAAGGACACTAAGCATGTCGCTAATGTCTATTAGAGATATCAGCATCATCAATACCCCACCTGTAGACCGTCTACCTGTGAAGACATATGTAATGGGTTATGATGAAGAATTTATCATCAAAGCCATCAATGACGAATTAAATCGTGATGGTCAAGTGCTAATAGTATACAACAACATTGATGGACTACCAATTCTTGCCAATAGACTAAAAGGTAAAGTGAGCGACAAGGCAAGATTTGATATAGCACATGGTCAAATGAGTGAAATCGCTCTAGAAAATGCCGTAAAACGACTATACGACCGTGAAACAAACGTATTCGTATCCACTACTCTCATTGAGAACGGTGTAGATCTACCTAAAGCCAATACATTAATAGTAATTGACAGTGATAAACTTGGACTTAGTCAAATGTACCAACTTCGTGGTCGTGTTGGTAGAAATACTGATCAAGCATATGCTTTCTTTACCTATAATAAAGATAAAGTGCTCACTGAAGACTCCACTAACCGACTACAAGCGATCGCAGAACACACCGAACTCGGTAGCGGATTCAAAATCGCTATGAGAGACCTTCAGATTCGTGGTGCTGGTGAATTGCTCGGCAAAGTACAACATGGTCATATGATCAAAATCGGATACGACATGTACTCCAAACTCCTAAATGATACACTTCGCCGACTCAAAGGCGAAAAAGTAGATGTCGATCGTGAAGTAAAAATGGATATTTCGCTACCATCTAAGATACCTACGACATTTATAGAAGAGGAATCAGAGAGATTAAAGATAATCGCAAAGATATCTAATATACAAAATAAAGACGATGCGAGAAGAGTTATCAATGAACTATTAGGTCAATTCGGAAAATTGCCAAAAGAGATACATCACCTAGTAAACATTGCATTATTGAAAGCTTTGGCTATCAAAAATAAGATAAAATTAGTAACTATTACTAAGAACAAAATCTCAATGATGTACTACGACGATATCGATTTAAAAGAACTTATGAATAAGGTCAATAAATATGCTCATTTCAGATTCGACAATGGCGCATTGCCTACAATATCTCTCAATCCATCTTCATTCAGCGTTCAGACTGGTCTGACTTATATGATTGAGTTCTTAAATGGCTAAACCTACCTAAAATCTCTTGCTTTTTATTATAAATTAATATATAATAGTCAATGATTATTACTATAATAAATTTACTTAAATGGAGTTAAACGTGAAAAAATTTGCTACTTTATTAATTTGCTTATTAATGTTCGTTACTTGTGGCCTAGCAGGTTGTGCTGGCTTTGGTATTAATAAAGTCAAGTATTACAACGAAGTATTGGCTGTCGTTGGCGAGACTGAGATCACTAGACACGAATTATTAGTAGCCTATAATAGTTATGGACAAAACTACTTTGTATCTCAAGACAATCAGACTGAGAAAGATGCCTTGAATAGCACTTTAGACCTATTGATAGATAGAGAATCTCTATACCAATATGCTCGTGCTAATGATGCTACTTATCGTCCTACTGAATACCAAGTCAACAATGCTATATCTGAGATGTTTGAGTCTTTGGATACCAGCATGGATACTTATATATCTACTGCTAAGAAGATCTTCAATATCAAAACTGATGATCAAGCAGAAGAAGAAACTACAGAACCTACTGAGTATAGTCTAGAGGACTACAAATATACTAAACGCGCTGAAGTAAAATTCGATGGCGAAGAATATTACATCTCTTACATCATCGAAGAAGAAGATGACTTTGATTGTATTATCAAAAATGATAACTTATTATCAGACTTCGAGAATAGCGATATCATATCTGATATTATGGATAGTTATCTAGAAGACTTACGCGAGCGCTTGACTGACGATGAAGAAGACAATGCCGATATATTGTATAACAAAGCATTATCTCTATTCGCCAAGGATCTAATAGAATACGAAAGATATCTTCGTGATAATGGCAAGGCATATAATCAAGAAACTAACGATCTAATTTATCGTTTTATCGAACGTACATTTGAATCAGAAATCAAATCATTATATCTAGAGAATATTCGTACTCACTATCTCAAGACTGAGAGATTGAGCATGAATAAACTTATCACTAAATATAATGCAATGGTAAACAAGAGCTATATAATGTATGATGAAGATCATGACACCTACAAGAAGGATATTAAAGATATAGGCACTGATGGAGATACTATTCTATACCACCCAACTTTGACAGATGGTACTAAGTTTGGATACTTCATTCATACCCTTATCAGCTTCTCAGAAGATCAAAAGACTGCTATCAAGAATGCAGACAAGATTATCAAAGAAAGTGATCGTCTAACATCAATCGCCAATACTATTAGCGAGACAGAAGTAACCAAAAGAGAATACGTTAGTGAGTCTAAGACATATGTCGAAGGCGACACGACTGCTACTATTGACGAGATTATCGCAGAATATGAAGCAATATATAATAAGCCTAATGATGTAGAGCAACTAGAAGAGTCTGATAAATTACAAGCATTCTTAGACTTCATGTTCACATACACCGGAGATACAGGCACAATGTCTGCTGGTATGCCTTATGTAGTAGGCACTAATGGATTTAGTGGTATGGAACAAGCATTCACTGATGAATCTATTGCTCTAATGAATAGCGGTGAGATTGGCGCTATGTCTAATACTCGTACAGCAGATAATAAGATTGATTATAATAAACTATGTGTATCTTCTTATGGTATCCACTTCATAATGTTCATAGGAGATGTGAATGTATTTGATATTAATCGCGAAGCTAGCGTATATATCGAATCAGAAGATAGAGCTGATGACACTGTGGGTCACAACCTATACACTAAGATACTAAATCCTATGACAGGAGAGACTTATTTCGATATGCTATTCGATACAGTATATCCTGCTAGCAATGATGAAGTATATACTTCTAATACTGGATACAGTGATGAAGAAGAAAGATATATATCTACTATTCAACAAACTAATCCTGTAAAGAGATATACTACTAAGATCAAAGCGACTAAGACAAGAATTTAATTAAAAGATTATGGGCGGTAACGTCCATATTTTTTTTAGAATATTGTATATTTTTCTTCATCTATCACAAAATACGAATGTGAAAAGGAGAAAATATATGGCAATTCAACCTAAAAAACGAGTATCTGGTTCTACCATCGCAATTATTGCTCTATCTATCTTACTAGCAGCATCAATTGGTATTGGAGTAGCATTGGCGTACTTCACATCTACTGCCAATGTAGCGGGTGATATTACATTGGGTGATCCTGTTACTATCAGTATTACTCAAGGGGGAGCATCTGCATCTACTCTAACATTCGCAGGAGATGCATTACCTGGTAGTGTATACGACCAATCAATCGGAATTAGCACTCCAGCGAATACTACTACTGCGCTAGTTAGAGCTAAGTTAACTATCACTAATACAGATGGTGCGACTACTAACGTAACAGCAACTACAACCGATGCTTGGACTGATGCTGAGGATGGATACTATTACTACAAGGGCGCAGTAACAGCTAACAGCAATATCGATTTTGTTACCGCTATTACTGTACCTTCTAGCCTAACTAACGATGATGCTAATAAGACTTTCTCTGTTAGTGTAATAGTAGAAGCAATCCAACAAGCTAATAATGCAGCTAACACAGTATGGACAACAGCTCCTGAAGATTGGTTAGATACTTATTCGCCAGCACCAGCTACCGGTGAATAAAAAAATGGACTACTTAGTCCATTTTTTTTGAGCTAACAACAAACTACATTTTCAAGCAATATCAAAGAAAATAGTTTATTTCTTACCGAGATCTAAATAATTATTTGGATCTACTTTCTTACCATTTTGAAGCATTTCAAAATGTAAATGTGCTCCACTATTTAGCTCTTGAGTCATAGTAGTACCGACTTGGCCAATGATAGATCCAGCACTAATACTATTGCCAATCTCTACATCTGACTTAGACAATGATTTATATACAGATACTATGCCATTATCGTGTGTAATCTCTATAACTGTGCCTTCTAAATAGTTAGTATAGACATTAGATACTTTACCTTTAGCGACTGCATATACATTCAAGTCATCTCCCGCTAAGAAATCGATAGCCTTATGGATCTCCCATTGTTTTAATGTATCATTGTATTGTAATTCTTTACCAGAATAATCTTTCACAATGGTAGCATTCTTCATAGGCACCACATAGACATTGGTAGATACTTCTACGTTTTCTTCACCGATCTCTATTTTGCTAGATGCATTAGCAGAGCTGACCAAAGCTATAGTTACAGAACATGCCACAACCAATAATCCGATAAGAGTAGCATATACATAATTTAAAACTGCTTTTTTCTTTTGTGAACCATTAGTACTATTCATATTCCCTCCTTCGAGAAAATGATAGACTATTTTTTTTATTTTATACAATTAATTAAAAACTTCCTAAAATCAATGGCCAACCTATAATTGAATAATCATCATTGTGTGCTATTTGTATATTTATTTTTTTATTATCCACTTCGACCGAATCTGAAATTTTAGACGTATATCCGTATATTACTATCGTTCCATTGTCTAGACATTCAGTATTGATAACTTTCACTTTTAGATCACTGATTGCGCTACCTATTTCGAGATCGTCTATCCTAATACTTTCTCCTATCAAACTATCCGCCTTAGATGACATATAACAAAATCCTAGATCTATGCTATCTTCTTGATATTCTTTAGTATATGCGATATACTCTCCGTCAAAATAATCTAATAGCGTGAATTTATTATTATCTATATTCGCCATAATAATAAACATTATTAAAATTGCAATTATTAATTTCTTCATGTACAAATTATATTGCCGATTTTTAATTTCTAAACATATCAAAAATATTTCATCATAAATTTTACTTTTTAGCAAGCTATGTGATATAATTTCATTAGGAGGGATAATGATACAAAAAGCAAAATTACTCGTAGAAGATCTTATGAAAAATGATGATTCAGGTCATGGAATGGAACATATTCTAAGGGTATACGATTTAGCAATGCAGTTCGCAGAGAAAGAAAATTGCAACAAAGAATTAGTAGCACTTGGAGCACTACTGCATGATGTCGACGACTATAAATTGTTCGGTGATAAAAACCAACAAGAATTAACTAATACCAATCGAATCCTCAAAGAATTAGATGTAGACTCTAACACAAAAAACGAAGTATTAGATATTGTATCCCGCATAGGTTATTCCAAGTCATTAAAAGGTATTCGACCATCTAGCATTGAAGGCATGATCGTATCTGATGCCGATATGTGTGATGCCATTGGCGCGAATGGAATACTTATGACACATCAATACGAACTAAAACATGGAAAACCATTTTTCGACAAAGATATTTGGCCTATCGAAAATATAAATTCTAATAACTACAATAAAAAACCATCAGATTCTGGTGTCTGTCATATGTTTGAAAAAATCTTAAGAATCAAAAATTTAATGATGACTGAAGCAGGCAAACAAGAATCAGCCGCTCGACATGATTTTGTGGTCGATTTCTTGACTCAATTATTCAAAGAAGAAAACGCATTCGGTTGGTTAGACTATCTCAATCAATTTTTGTCTAAATAATTATAACTTATTATCCAAAATGCCAAAAACATACAGATAATTAATTAACCCATCGTCATATTTTGCATAAATTTTTAGTTTATTCAACACTGTATCAACATCTTCAATACTAAAATATTGACAGTCCATTGTGGATAAAATATTATCTTTTGTCATCTTGCACACATTATATATTTTTGTATAGTTCAATCTGACAATATTAATAAGCGCATCATCATATACTCGAGCAAAAAGTTTATCAATAAGTGACTCGTCGTCCTTGCATTCTTTGAATGCGTCAATTATCAATAAATTGTTTGTTCTAATGGCTGTAACCATTACTAACAAAGCATCAATAATTAATAAATCTATTAGGCTTAGATACTTATATTCTAGGCCTGTTTTTTTTAATATTTTTATGTCCTCAAATTTGATCTCCGCATTTAGATCATCTATCTCAGTTTGCACACTAAAATCAATATAACTATTATCATTCAGAAAAAAAGACTTTAGATAATGAAGGAATTTATTGAAAAGAATACTTGAAGTCATATGAATATCTTTTGCGTTTTGAAATAAATTATCTTCTTTAGTTATTTTCGTATTATCAGCATTTAAATAATAAGGCAATACCGCATTATCTGTAGGTATAAAAATATTATCAAAGTCTTCTAAATCTATATTGACTGATAAAAATGAATCTGTACAGCATCTAAAAATAAGTACTTTATACCCATTATTGATCTCATCATAATCTATGTTAGATGTATCCATTTGATTGAATATACAATCTTCTCTAATCAGTCTATAGATATCTGATATTTCAATATTTGATGTAGTTTGATCATATAAAAGCAATACTTTTTGATACTTTGCTTTCTTAAATATAAATTCCTTCAATTCGCTCATTTCATTACTACTGATAATTTTCATAATTTAATATTACCACTACTTAATATTTAGTTTTTAGCCAAAATAAACTAATTTTATATACTAATCACTTTTCCTGACGAAAAGATCATAAATTTAATATTAGTTTACTTTACATTTCTTATTGTTTTTGGTAAAATGAAACTACGGAGGAATCAATGAAAGAAAAAATTATAGCTTTAATAGCTGAAAAACTTAGCAAGAAGCCAGAAGAAATCACTGACAAATCTCGCCTAGTAGAAGACTTAGGTGCAGATAGTCTAGATGTGGTAGAACTAATCATGTCATTTGAAGATGAATTTAATATTACTCTTCCTGATGAAGATGCAGCTAAACTATCTACTATCGAAGACATTGTTACTTATATTGAGAATTTAAAATAGACCTACACATAGGTCTATTTTTTATTATCATAACAAACTATATTTTATTCTTTTTCTTTCTATGAGATCTCGCTATACCTAATATTAAAGGCACTTCTTAATTGAGTTATCTTTTTTATTATCTCGATAAAAAAAGTTGGACAATTATTCCAACTTTTTAACATTTTTTAAAATTCTTGATCTAAGTATGAGAACACTCTTTCAAAGTCTGCCTCTAATGTATAGTAGTGAGTGTATGCCATCTTCTTATTAGTATCTGGAATAACATAAACTCTAAACTCTGTCTCACCTTCTACGTCTTTGATCTCGAAGATAAGATCTTTATAAGTATAAGATTTACCATCACCATCTACAAATTTAAATTTACCTTCTTTGAGTGTCTGAGCTTCATTGTATGAATATCTCACATAGAAATTATCACTAGATGGACTAAGTGTGCTCTTACTTGTAGTAATCTTAGCATGTTTGCCTAGATCTCCACTAAATAATGCAGTCAATGAGTTCTCCTGACTAGCAGAACCAATTAAGTCAATAATTTCACTCTTTTGATCAGCGTCTGCTCTGAATGGAGCTGTATTACCAAATTGAACATAGATCTCATTTGGTGAACTGGTAGATATACCATAATTAATGTTAATGTTTGCCATCACGATCGTCGCAATAATAAGTATGCCAATAATTGATAAACTAACGATCGCTCCTATTTTCTTTGCCATAATTTTCTCCTATATAAATCTTACATTATTTCTTAGATAAAATCAACTAAAATTAACCTTGTTTGTCTTCACCATCTGATTCAGGCTTGTCTTGTTCTGGTTTCTTAATACTAGCGATTTCTTTCTCTGCCTCTGCTTTGATATTATCATAATCTTGCTTAGATATTACTCCAGCCTTTGCTAATGCTTCTGCTGTCTCTAATCTGCTATTAATATCTCTTGCTTTGTGCTCTTCTAATGCTTGTTGTTTAGCACGCTCTTGATATTCTCTTTTTTCTGCTTCTTTCTTATCAATCGCTTGCTCTACTTCTTCTACAGAAGCACCATTGAATAACATATCAAATTCTTCTCCGTAGATAGTTTCTTTGCTTAGCAAGATCTTCTCAACCTTTTCGATTACCTCACGCTTCTCGCTAAGAATTTGCTTAGCTTTATTGTGAGCATTGTCTATAATTTTACTTATTTCTATATCTATCTTACGAGCTAATTCTTGACTATATGGTACTTGTTTTTGATAATCTCTTCCTACGAAGATCTCATCTCCTTGTCCGAAACTTACGAGTCCGACCTCGTCAGACATACCCCATTCAGACACCATCTTTCGAGCTATTTTAGTAGCGCGCTCAATATCATTAGATGCACCTGTAGTAATATCATCTAACATTGTTTCTTCTGCTGCACGACCACCTAGCATCATTACTATACTATCTAATAATTTTTTCTTAGTCATATGAGTGCGATCTTGCTCATCAAGTGTGAGTGTATATCCACCCGCATGACCACGAGGAATAATTGATATTTCTTGTACATTATCACAGTTCTCTAATGAGTGTGCGATTATAGCGTGTCCTGCTTCATGTATAGCAGTAATACGCTTGTCTTGTTCTGTTATTACTCTAGATAATTTCTTAGGGCCCATTAATACTTTATTAAGGCCTTCTTGAATATCTATCATAGTAATCTTGTATCTACCATCACGAGCAGCCAACAATGCAGCTTCGTTTAGTAAATTCTCTATATCCGCACCAGCTAATCCACTAGTGAGTCTAGCGATTCTCTTAAAGTCCACATCTTCGCTCAATGGCTTATTCTTAGCATGAACTTTGATAACTTCTTCTCTACCTTTCACATCTGGAAGATGAACATATACTTGTCTATCGAATCTGCCTGGTCTAGTAAGCGCTGGATCTAATACATCAGATCTATTAGTAGCAGCAAGTACTATAATACCGCTATTCGACTCAAATCCGTCCATCTCTACTAATAATTGGTTAAGTGTCTGTTCTCTTTCGTCATTACCGCCACCAAGTCCAGCACCTCTCTGTCTACCTACAGCATCTATTTCATCAATGAATACGATACATGGAGCATTAGCCTTAGCTGTATCAAATAAATCTCTAACTCGACTAGCACCTATACCTACATACAATTCTACGAAATCACTACCAGAAATACTGAAGAATGGTACTTTACTCTCTCCAGCTACTGCCTTAGCGAGCAAAGTCTTACCTGTACCTGGAGGACCTACTAATAACACACCCTTAGGTATACGAGCACCTAATTCTGTGAATCTAGAAGGATTCTTCAAGAACTCTACTATCTCAGTCAATTCTTGCTTTTCTTCTTCTGCTCCCGCCACATCAGCAAATCTAACATTAGAAGATACTACTAATCTAGCCTTACTCTTACCAAATCCAAATCCTTTATTATTGCCAGACATTGATCTAAATAAGAATATAGCGATCACGATTATCACGATAATGCTAGCATATGGAAGTATAGCACTTAACCAAGATTCGCTCTCGAATGAATAATTCGCTTCGATTAGAACTACACCTTCTACTAATACTTTATTGCCCTCAGCATCGGTAGTCCAATTATTTTGATCTTCTCTGATAGTTTGATTATACTCATCTATAAAATCTACTAATGATGAATAACTCATATATGAGCAATACGCATCGACTTTCTTAGGGAAGTCCTTCTCCTTTACTCCGTCGACTTTACGAATACTCACTGTGTATCCATATACGTCAATCTCAGCCACATCTCCAGCCAAAACCAACTCTTGGAACTCTGTATATGAGATCTGTTTATCCTTATTATTGCCATTAACTACCCACATTATCACGCCCACTACTAAGACTAATAGCACAGCGTATACTATGAGGGATTTCCAACGATTGTTTTTCTTTTTTTCCATTATTTACCTCAATAGTCTATATTATAGCATAACTTGAAAATATTGACAAATATTTTTCAATATAAAATATGCATTAAAATGTATTTTCAATAAAAAAATATGCGATAATTTCACATTTTTTATAATTATATTGCCTTAGTCAGTCGCTTTATATCCTAGAAATTAATAAAATAATAAAATCTAACAAAAATTGACATTATCAAGATCTAAAAAATAGTAAATATTATATTATTAAATGAGTTTACAAAATTAATTATTTGTGCTAAAATTTAAACAAGGGGAGTGAAATATGTTACATATTATTGGTCTAATTATAGACATTTTGTTGGTTTTACTTGTATTAATATTTGGTTTTATTGGATACAAGAAAGGTTTATTAAAATCTGTACTAGCTTTATTCAGTTGGTTAGTATGTTTATTAATCGCTATATTTACTGCGAAATTCGTAGCCGGCTGGATCAATGGAATATATGACTTTAATGGTCTTATCGGCGGAGCGATCGAGGGAGGACTCATCGGCAGTAATAAAGAGTTTTTCTCTATGTCCGCAGGAGAATTTGGTTCTTCTCAAGCCATAATCGAAGCTATACCTAGTGGCACTAATGGTCTACTCGCTCAAGTGATCAAAGTAGTATTCTCTAATATTACCATCACTAGTGAGACTACTATGACTATTGCAGAAGTAGTAGGTACTAGTCTTGGCAGTATTATTATGTTAGTAATCACAGGTATTCTAATCTTCATTGTACTAAAGCTTGCTATTCTTATCCTATCTAAGATATTTGATAATATTGCAAGAACTAAAGTACTAGGTGGAGTAAATAAAATCTTAGGATTTTTCTTCGGTATACTTAAGGCCGGACTAATCATTGTTATTATCAACTGTATCGCTGTGGCATTATCTCTAGTACCTATGGTGAATAACATGATAACACCTGTGATCCAAGATAATACGACCATAGAGAAATTCGTCTATAATACTACTGACGACGTAATAGGAAAATATGTGATAGAAGGTAATATGATTCAGACATGGATCGAAGATCTTTGGGAATCTAGATAATTAAAAGGAAAATTATGAACTTATATGAAATACTGAAAGATAGAAATTTATTATACCAAACAACAGACGAAGAAGCATTGAAAAAATTATTATCCGAAGGCAAAGCTACTGTATACTGCGGTACAGACCCTACAGCAGATAGTCTTCACATTGGACATTGTGTGCCATGTACTATTCTTCGTAGATTCCAACAAGCTGGTCATCGTGTAGTAGTATTAGTCGGCGGAGCAACTGCTGCCATCGGCGATCCTACAGGCAAGACTGATATGCGACCAATGTTATCAGCAGAACAACTACAGCACAATATCGAAGGAATCAAACGTGCCTACTCTACATTCTTAGACTTTGAAGGCGATAATCCTGCTATTATTGTTAATAATGCAGATTGGTTCAGAGGATATGATTATGTGAACTTCATGCGCGATGTTGGCGTACATTTCAATGTAAATAAGATGATTACCAATGAAATCTATGCTAAACGTATGGAAGAAGGCGGACTAACTTTCTTCGAGATGGGATATATGTTGATGCAGGCATATGATTTCTTGTATCTAAACAAAGAATATGGCTGTAATATCGAATGGGGTGGCGCTGACCAATGGGGAAACATCGTAGCAGGTACCGAACTAGGTCGTAAGATGAGCTTCTTAGATGGCAAAGAGCGACTAATGATTGGTGCTACTAATCCACTACTTCTCACTCCAGAGGGTAAGAAAATGGGTAAGACTGAACGTGGTGCTATCTGGATCGAGAAAGACAAGATCTCAGCATATGATTTCTATCAAGGAATCTATCAGACTCCAGATGCTTGCGTAGAGATGATGTTCGCATTATTTACAGATCTACCTATGGACGAAGTTCGTGAATTGGTAAAAAATGATATTGTGAATAGTAAGAAACGTCTAGCATTTGAAATTACCAAATTTATTCGTGGCGAAGCTGATGCTATAGAAGCTCAGGAGATGAGCAAGAACTTATTCTCATCAAGTGCTATTAATAAAGACAATGCTCCTACTTTCGTAGTAAATCTATCTACTGACTCTATTGGTGTGTTGGATTTGTTACTTGAGGCTAAATTCGTTCAATCAAAAGGCGAAGCTAGAAGACTTATTGATCAAAATGGTTTATCTATGGACGGAGAAGTTATCGCCGATGCTAATCTAGTAATATCTAGAGAAAAACTCGTTGATGGTATATTATTTAAAAAGGGTAAGAAAAACTTTATTCTTATTAAATGCTAAAAAAACACCTAAATTTTAGGTGTTTTTTCTTCCGTTGTTTCTATTATTGTCTGCATTTTCTCCATATGAGTATTGATCAAATCAATCATTTCATCTTTTAGAGCGTCTAAGTCTTCTCTTATATATCTTACTTTACTCTTATTAAAACCAATTTTATTCTCATAGATCACTAGCAGATCATCTGTTCGCTCTATTAATTCAATATTTTCATATCTAATGCATCTATTTCTCCAAAGACTAGTTAGTTCTATACAATTATCATATAAAGTATATCTTCGACCAAAGTTAGAACGTCTAAATATAAAATATGAATAAACTCCACAACTTAATATGATAGCTATAGCTAGTAATATATAATACCACTCTTTCATAACAATCATATAATATATACTCGCTGTTAGCAATATCACATTTGCTAGTATTATACTTACTAGAAATCCAATCTTGTTTTCTTTAGAATCTACAGTAATATCGCGTACTTTATCTCCAACTTTCCACTTTGGTTTCTTTGATTTTTTATCTTTTTGTTTCTTCATCTAGTACTCCTATACATTAAACTTAAATACTATAATATCTCCATCTTTCACGATATAATCTTTGCCCGCACTTATGATTTTACCCTTCTCTCTACATAAATTATAATCCCTAAGAGTGATCAGATCGTCATATTTAACGACATCAGCACGAATAAATCCACGCTCAAAGTCAGTATGGATTTTACCTGCAGCCTGAGGTGCCATTGTTCCTTCTCTAATAGTCCATGCGCGCACTTCTTTCTCGCCTGCAGTAATGAAACTGATTAATCCTAATAAGTGATAACTTGCGACCACCAATTTGTCCAAACCTGATAGGTCGATACCCAACTCCATCTTGAACATATCTCTATCTTCTGGCGACATATTGACTAATTCTTCTTCAGTCTTAGCGCATAGAGATATCACTTCAGCATTTTCTATCTTTGCCAAATCTCTTATTTTCTCGATATTATCTCTTTGGTAATCATCAATAGTATCCGAAGTATTAGCCACATATATGATTGGCTTAGTAGTAATTAGGAAGAAACTATCTACTATTTTCTTCTCTTCTGCATCTGTAGATAATAATCTAGCAGGTTTTTGGTCTTTTAATAACTCTAGTATCTTAGTGAGCAATTCATACTCTTTCTGAGTCTGAAGATCTGCTGATCCTCCATGCACTAGTTTCTTCACTTTATCTATTCGTCTATTGACTGTATCGATGTCTGCCAATATTAATTCTAGATTGATAGTCTCAATATCTCTTATTGGATCTACACTACCTTCTACGTGGATAATATTGTCGTTCTTAAAGCAACGCACCACATGCACTATAGCATCGACTTCTTTGATATGGCTAAGGAACTTATTCCCAAGGCCAGCACCTTCACTCGCACCTTTTACTAAGCCTGCGATATCCACGAACTCTATCTGTGCCGGAATAATTTTATTAGTGTGATACAATTCTGCCAATTCGTTTAATCTATTGTCCGCTACGTCCACTACTCCCACATTAGGCTCAATGGTACAGAATGGATAGTTAGCGCTCTCTGCTCCAGCCTTTGTGATTGCATTAAATAATGTACTCTTACCTACGTTAGGTAAACCTACTACTCCAAGTTTCATGTTAATTTCCTTTTATATGCTAATAATAATGTATAAATTTAATAGACATATAATATAATATTTTGGAGAAAATTTCAAGTGAAAAATATAATTAACTTCATAATAATCGGAATAATCCAAGGAATTACCGAGTTTTTACCTATATCAAGCAGTGGTCATATTGTATTGTTTGGCTCTCTTTTTGATATGGACAACCTAATGTTGCTAAGTATCATTGCGCACATTGGCACATTATTTGCTGTATTATTTTGTTATCGAAAACGCCTATTCGATCTAATACGACGACCTTTCAATAAGACAAATCTCAATCTTATCATCGCCACAATACCAACTGTTATAATATTTTTATTGTTCAATAAATTCTTTGAAGATAGTTTTTCCACTAAGACTTTAGTGTGGGGATTTTTGATCTCTGCCGTATTCTTAGTGCTAGCCGATCTAAGAAAAGATGGAAATAAACCTATAACGAAATCTTCTTCTTTATATATGGGACTCACTCAAGGACTAGCCCTAATGCCAGGTATTTCGCGTAGTGGCTCTACTCTAGTATGTGGACTATTGGTCGGTGTAGACAAAAAAGAAGCACTAGACTTTTCTTTCCTAATGAGCATTCCAATAATTATCGCTAGCGCCATATATGAAACTATTAAATTATCCACTATGCAGATTAGTGTGAATTGGCCAGGAATATTTATAGTAATGATCACATCTTTCATATTTGGAATATTGTCTATCAAGATCATGTTAAAGGCTGTAAAAAATAACAAACTATACTACTTCGGCATATATCTAATCGTACTCAGTCTATTGGTACTAATTTTATAAAATATCAAGAACTATTGACATTTTCTATTATTTGTGCTAATATAATGGTATCACGAAGGTGCAGTATCCTAGTCAACTAGGACGAGCGAGGGTGCTGAAATAAGCATCAATGGCACAACTATGAAGTTTCTGGTGCTGGCTTTGGTTGCCCAAACTGGGGCTGGTGCTGGGAGTTAAGATTCTTGGGTGGGCTGTAACGGCATACAGTCGGAAGCCCAATTATCGCGGAGACCTAAGAGGGTAAAGAACGAGTATTCAGATATCAAAATATTCAGGACTTATCGCTTAGGAAAGAAACCTGTATGTGACGAAAGTTGTGTACAGTGTAGCCTGCTTTGAGTGGATAGTTCGGGATAGAGCGTCAACCATATTAAATCGCAAAGTACACGCATTTACTAAGGTTGCTCTTGAAATTATGTCCGCAAAATCAAGATAAACTCGTACGATGTTGTTAAGGAAAACTTCTAGGCTGTTCGTAATGAGACTCATTGGGGATTATAGTGTGGTCTTAGTGGTGATTCGGTGCAAGTTTCGCATAAAGGGAAACCGCTTGACTGGTAACGGTCAAGAGCGAAATGGGGAAATCCAACCGAACCTATGCCGCAAGGTTTACTCATTGAGTTGCCTTCGTAATTAGATATTTATTACCTTATGGTATGATTATAAATTATGAAAAAAGAAATCAATAAAGAAAACAAAGAAAAACCAAAACTGAAAACAAAAAAATTATGGCTATGGCCGATCATTGTATTAGTACTCGCATTCGTGCTATCATTCTCTTTTAGTATTCTAAGTGAAGTAGCACTAAATAATGCAAGTATCATTATTGCAGTGATCGTCATTTTTGTTTTCGTAATACTGAGCATTCTATTTGATATGGTCGGACTCGCAGTAGCATCTTGTTCTCTTGAACCATTTACCGCTATGGCGGCTAGAAAAGTAAAAGGTAGCAAGCAAGCAATATCTCTCATCAAAAATGCAGACAAAGTAAGCTCTGTATGTAATGACGTAATCGGTGATATCTGTGGTATCTTATCCGGTGCTGCAGGTGCTACCATCGTAGCTCAGATCGCCATCGCGTCTAATGGTGGAATGGTAGAGGTATTGATCGCGTCCCTTGTGTCCGCTATTATTGCAGCACTTACCATATGGGGAAAAGCAAGTTTCAAGAGACTAGCAATCAATCATTGTACAGGTATTACTCTAGGCCTTGCGAAAGTCATCAATTTCTTCACTAGAAAGGATTAAAAAATTCCACTTGAATTAAGTGGAATTTTTTTTATTTATCATCAAATACATACATAAATTCTGGTAATATAAAATTTTCAAAATCTATAGGTATAATGCTATCCAACTCCGAAGTAGTAGTTTTTACATCATAATAAAATCTATCCGTAATTTGATGATAGTATAATTGATATACAGTATGAGTATATGTTGCGAAAAAATCTCCATTATATTTCTTGAAATTATACTGAATAAATATTCCATCATTAACAGCATATACATCTATATAGTGCTTAGCTTTATTATAAAAACTCTCATCTTCATTCTCATAACAAATCGATATATGATTAGCAAAGAAAGTAATATCATAATTCCGTATTATTCTAAAGCCAGTACTCGTAGGTGGACTGCTATTATCTTGAAAATAATACTCGACATTACAGATCTGCCCATCAAACTGAAATGTATATCGCCTATATATAGAACCATCTTGCTCAGTATAGTCTGTACCACCATTTTCGCAATATTCCCAATAACTATAACTTTCTGAGATAATATCCATCGTTTTCTCTCTACAAGAGCTATAGCCACACTCTTCCGCATCAACCTTCATATTATACCCAATCTTAGTAATATCAAAATCTTCATTATAAAAATCTAATATCGAATATCCATCATACATTAGATCTAATGCTGTATATACATAAGGCGGATCATCTCTAGTAGGGAATTTACAGCCAGTGAACACAATACATGATGATACAATAAGGCTCATTACAAACGTCAAATTCAATAAATATTTCTTCATAATTCACCTTAAATCTTAGTTCGTCCATTGGCGATTCTTATACCATTCAGTTTCTTTGAGTACAGTATTATTATTAGTACAATTCACTCCTACTGTTTCGGCGGTTACTACTATTACAATATTGCCATTCATTGACTCATATAGATCATTATCATAGTCCACACACACTGTAGTAACATAAATATTCTCTGTATACTCACTAATTCTATCTATAAAAGTCTTAGTAGGGAATTGATTATTAATAGTATCTGTATACTCAGGACTACCAGCACAACAACAAACGCATACTTTAGATGGCTTGATACACTCTAACAATTTCTCACTAGAAGAAGTCTTGCTACCATGGTGTCCCGCCTTGTACACTTCTACACCCATGCCTGCTGTATTCTTCATGGTAGTAAATATTGGATTCATATCCACAAGATAATCTTCCCCATCTTCTTCAAGATCTCCAGTCATTAAGAAATATCTCTCGCCATAATTAAACATCGTACATACTGAATAATCATTCTCGCTTGATGCTTTGTTAGAATAATAATGACTATCTAATATTTGTAAATTAATATCTTTAGAATCATTTAATACGATTTTTCCCTCTGGATAAGTAGTACTATCATCTAAGATCTGCTTCACAGTTAAGTGTGTAGCACCAGCTGAGATTTCGTCTTGTAGTTCACGATTGAAGTTATTGTACATTTTTGATTCAGCCTTATCTGCTTTAGCGTATGATGTGATATTATTATTGTCGTATTGGCTGTTTGCTTTCTGATTGGTAGTAGCGAAAGTAATGATATTCTCGCACTCGAAATGATCAAATATACTCTTCGCATTAGTCGTGGTAGCGAATCCAGCATAGTGATCTTGATGCGCGTGTGTAACAATTACATACTCTAGAGTACCATCTGTAACGTAGTTATCCAAATAACTCTTCACTGTCGCCACACTATTAGCCCTAGATCCACAATCAATAAGTATATCTATATCTCCAACTTTAATATATGTACTATCTCCTGTATATTTATTACCAAGCTCTAAGAAATGAATGGACATCTCGCCTGAACTAACATCTATTACTTCTACATCACTAGAATTATAACTATAGAAAGACTCTTCGCCAACGATCAATTCTTCAGTCAATGGCAAAGTTATATAAGTAACACCAAATGCTCCACCAACTAAACCTATTAATAATGAGATAATCCATATGAATACATTCAATGATGGATTATTCTTTTTCTTTCTTCCCCATGCCATAATTTTACCCCTTTTTGAATATTTATAAAAATTATTTTATGAATTTGATAAAAAGGTCATTTATCTCAGAGTTTACGATTGAGATAATTTTCCCCTTTTTCTTATTTTTGTCATTCCGAGATCTTTAGATCGTGGGAATCTATACTTATTCTTACTAAAATAAAAATTGTAAATTGCCACACACTTCGTTCGCAATGACTTTTATTGATTAGCACTTGCTATCTCATCTGGTTCACTTGGCTCTACAAATGATATTAATCTAATCTTTTGGATCTTAAATAATGTGCCATACTTTAGATTGTCTACTGTGTACACCATATAGAATGTTCCTTCTTCGTTTGATGTATATGTACCATCGTTATTTTTAGTTAGATTTGTTTCCATTTTTAATTTATCACTCTCATCTCTGCCAAAAGCAATAACTTTACAGCCATCATCTTCGTATGGATCGCCTATAAATAGAGTGATCTCATCCTTACCTAAGATCTCAAAACAATCATCTTTGATTAAAAAACTAAATCCAAAATAACCACCTACAGCCCCTACTGCTAACAATATTACAGCCATAAATATTACTGCTGGACTTAATTTTTTAATTGTTTTAGTTACTTTTTTACTAGTTTTCTTGCTTGATTTTTTATTAATATCTATGTCCAATTCTGCTTTCTTAACAGTTTTACTTGCAGTTTTTCTTATTGCCATAGTGTCTCCTTTTATTTACATAACGATTATAACCTATATCTAATTAAATCTCAAAACATATAAACAAATTTTATAAAATTTTTCACTATTGACAAAATATAATATTTCTGTTACAATCATTCTAACATTAGGAGGCAAGTATGCGTCTAGATGAATTAAAGAAAATATTAATAAATTATAAGAATGCTCTTTCATGCATTGAATACTTGAAATATAAAAATCTATACACCTCTGATGAAAACAAATTAATAGTTAAAATATTAAATAAGACTATTGATAAAAATTATAATATTCGTTCTCTACATAGGTATCAGTACCAGCTTTGTATTCGTGAGAGATAATATTCTCAGTGTAATACAACTGGAGATCGTCTTTAGGATAAATTCGACGAAATTCTTCCTGTATATAATTTTGTAAAACTTTAGCGGGAATTATAAGATATTCTTTGTATTTTTGAATTATCATAGATTAATGCTAGCTCATAGTAATGCTAATAAACACACATCTATCACTTTACACTCATCTAAAGAATTTTCACCTTTATCCAAAGCGAAGCGTGCATTAATTAAAAAGGTAAACATAGTAGATATCATCAGAATAGACTCCAGCGAAATTGATAAATTGATAAATCAAGCTTGCTGGAATGCTGTTATTAATCAAATTGAAAACAAATATTCTATAAGCAATATAGATGATACCTTATCAAT
>JBKSNA010000034.1:0-8625 GCA_046882085.1 Clostridia bacterium | reverse complement strand
GGAACAAAAGAAACTTAACTCTAATTTCCTTCATAATAAATTATTTTATTTTACAGTACAATCTGTTATTTTTTCCGTTATTGTCAATAAGTTTAATTAGTTTAAATCCAATTTTTTCATAAAAACCAACAAGTTCTGTTGTTAGATATATTTCAGAAAAGTTTTCTTCAATTGTTCTTTTTATATGGTCTAATAAGACACTACCATATCCTTGACCACGATATTTTTTATTAACTACAACACATGCAAGCCAAGGTGATAAATCACTCCCCTTCAATTCATGTTCTAAAATCAAAAACGAACCAATATTATCATTGTTATCGTTTTTTAATAGATAAGCATGCGGAAAGTTCTCACCATTTAATATTGGAGTCTTGAATTTATTTAATTTTTCTTCTTTAGAGCAAGAAAAACCATCTCCCCATTCATCAAATATTAAATCCATAACATCTCCTAATAATTCAATATTCGATTTAGCAATTTTGATAAGTTCCATAAATAACCTCTAATAAATTGTAGACAACAAAAACACAAAAGTCAAACAAAAAACCCGAATACTATCAAGTATTCGAGTTAAGTTGCCAATGGTGGACGATCGGGGACTCGAACCCCGGACCCACTGTAATCGAGCGTAGAGCGAGCAGTATGCTAGCAATACTGTGAGTACGAAGCGAAGATTTCTCCTTAGTGAGCTCGCGAACGGAGATTAAGAGTCTTACTCGATGAATCAGTGGGCAAAAAAAATGGAACAAACTTAATTGCTCCACTAACTTTGGTGGACGATCGGGGACTCGAACCCCGGACCCACTGATTAAGAGTCAGTTGCTCTACCAACTGAGCTAATCGTCCATAACTATTGACTATATTAATATACCAAATCTAGCGAAATATGTCAATAGATTTTTTAGACTTTTTTAGAAAATTTTATTTTTAACAAAAATTTGTCGAAATTTCTTTACTTGTTTCCCCTAATTTAGTAGACTAATTGTATACTAAGGAGAAAATTATGATTAAGAACAGAACAGCTCAAATCATATTTCAATCATCATTCTGCGCACTTGCAGTCATCGGACTATTGGCAAGTCTTGGCTTATTCCAAATTAATGAGGGCTTCCGCTGGGACTTTTTCGTACATTTCACTAATCTTAGCAATTATTTCTGCATGGTTGTAATGTTCGCCGAACTTATCTATGTTATCAAAAAGGCAAACAAGCAAGAATCTGGATTCTGCAATATATGGCCTAGACTAAAATTTATTGGCGTAGTCATTATCACAATTACACTAGTGGTTTACAATTTTATATTAGCTCCTACTCGCCCACTCTACCTAAGCATGAGAATAAACAGCATATTAATGCATCTCATTCTGCCTATAATGTATATTGTAGACTGGATACTATTCTATGAACATAGAAAAGTAAAATGGACTGCACCTCTACTCACACTCATCTTCCCTCTAATATACATAGTATTCATCTTCATTCGTGTAGGAATAATGAAAGCAATTGGCGAAGTAGCAACAGACACCAACTTCATGTACCCTTACTTCTTCCTAAATGTAGATAAACTAGGTATAGGAGGATTAATCATGTGGTTAGGTATTTTGTTAGTAGCATTCATTGCTGTAGGATATTTATTCTACTTCATTGACCGAAAAATTAAAGTAAAAGTTAAAGATCATCAATAATTTGGTGATCTTTTTTAATCAATATTCTTCAGTATTTACCAAACATATAAAATATTAAATTTTTCAAAATTTTTGTTAAAAATTGTTGCATAAAAGAAAAATTTGTGTTAGCATTAATTTACTTCTATGTTTCAACCCTAACCAAAAGGCGGTTGTGTGTTAGATTTTTGTTTGAAATAAATTTAATAGAAGGACATGCCAAAAATATCTTTTGGTATTTTTTTGTGTGTATTAGAAAGGAGGAAAATGTCTAAAATAATACAATTTAATAACATTTGTAAAGACTTCAAGATCATGGCTAAGAAGAAAGGCGTCAATGCATTTGTCGGATTCTTCAAGCGTGAAAAGAAAATCATCGAAGCATTAAAGAATGTTACATTTGAAATTGAAGAAGGCGACATAGTTGGATATATTGGACCGAATGGCGCGGGCAAAAGCACCACCATTAAGATTATGAGCGGAATCCTGACTCCAACCTCTGGCGAATGTTCCATTATGGGCTATACCCCATGGAAAAATCGAAAACAATACGTGAAAAATATCGGGGTCGTATTCGGCCAACGATCACAGCTCTGGTGGGACGTGCCCATCATCGACAGCTTTGAATTGCTAAAAGATATTTACAAGATTCCAAACAAGGAATATGAAGAGACCTTGAATGAACTAATCAAGACTCTTAATCTAGGTGAATTATTAAACCGCCCACTTAGACAGTTGTCATTAGGTCAGAAGATGAAATGTGAGTTAGCAGGCTCGCTACTCCACCGCCCAAAAATTCTCTTCTTAGATGAGCCAACTATCGGTCTAGATGCCGTAACCAAACTTTCTGTGCGTGAGTTTATTAAGTCTATTAATAAGAAATGGGGAACTACTATTATCCTCACCACTCACGACATGAGCGATATAGACGCTCTAACCAATAAGATTATACTTATCGGTCGTGGACAAATTCTATACAACGGAAGTTTCAGCGAAATCAAACAAAAATATGACAAAACGAAACTCATTGAAGTAGAATTTGCCCAAGAATATGATACTATTGACTTTGAAGGATATGAAGTAGTATCTCATGATAAAAACATGGCAGTACTCAAGAATCTGCCTACTACAACCTTCCACACCAAAGACTTCATCAATGGAATCAGTAAGAAATATGAAGTCGTCGACTTCTCTGTCAAATCCATCAGCGTAGATGAAATCCTAGCCAAACTCTATACAGAGTTAGATCTATAGGAGGCATCATGCATTCATATCGTGGATTATTCAAAATGATGTTCAAGGGTGAGCTTCAGTATCGCGCGAAAGCTATATCGGGACTCACTACTCAATTCTTCTGGGGAATAATGTTCGTCTATCTATACACCGCCTTCATGGGTGGAAATATTATCGAAGGATTCTCTATTCCGCAGATGGCGAGCTACGTCTGGCTCGGTCAATCACTATTTGTATTAAGATACATAGAGTTACCAAAAAATTGTGCTAAAGAGATCACCAATGGAGATGTTTGCTATAAGTTTGTTCGCCCGGTAGACTTATACAATCAATGGTACTTCGAACATCTAGGATACAAACTCTCCGCTACTCTACTTAGATTCGCACCAATCATTGTCATTGGATTCTTACTGCCTGAGAACATTGGACTAATGTTCCCTGTCGGCATTGTAGAATTATTATTATGTCTAGTCGCACTTGCGATAGGCGCATTACTAATGTCAGCTCTATCAATGATTGTTGTATATCTTACATTTGAGACTAGATCACCTAAAGGCACAGCAAATATTGCTCAAACTATTACAGGAGTGTTAGGTGGATTATTTATACCACTACCCTTAATGCCTCAAGCAGTACAAAATGTATTAAACTTCCTACCTTTCCGATTTATTGCAGACCTACCTGTGAGAATATATATCGGTAGCATGGATATTAATACCTCCCTAATGTTTATAGGCATCGCATTAGCATGGCTGATAGTCCTTGTGCTTCTTGGCAAATTGTTGCTAAAGAAAGCATTGAAGCGCACTATCATACAAGGAGGTTAGTATGTTGTACAATAAATATGTCAAAATGCATATGAAATCCTCAATGCAATTCAAAACCAACTCCCTACTGCAGATGTTATCTTCTGTCATAATATCAGTAGGTGAAATATTGGCCGTATATATGTTGTTTATGCGATTCGAATCGGTCGGTGAATGGGGATTCTATGAAACCGCTCTAATGTTCGGTATCATCACTTCAGTTTATTCATTTACAGAGTGCTTTGCTCGTGGATTTGATGAGTTTGCCCACCTGGTTAGAGATGGCGATCTTGATAGATTATTAGTTCGTCCTGTGAATATCATTCATCAAATATTTTGTAGCAAGATAGAGTTCACCAAACTAGCAAGAGTACTATTAGGATTAGTGGTCTGCGTAATCGCTCTAATCAACCTAAATATTGTCTGGACAGTATCAAAAGTAATAGTACTAATACTCACATTCGCATGTGGTTGTTGCGTAATATTAGGTGTCATGATGATCGGTGCAGGCATATCAATATTCTCAGTCGAACGACTAGAGTTTATTAATATCATAACTAACGGCTCAAAAGAAATAGCATATTATCCTATTAATATCTACCACAAGGTATTATCAACGATATTTACATTCGTGATACCTATTGCCTGCTTTAACTATTTACCGATATCTTACTTAATGGGTTATGGCAGTCTACCGCAGATCCTATATGCTATATCTCCATTGTTTGGAGTAATATTCTTGATCCCTTGCTTAATGTTCTTCCTTTGGTCGCTCACAAAATACCAAAGTAGTGGTACATAATTTAAACAAAAAAACGAGCATTAAGCTCGTTTTTTTATATTCTATTCTTGAATGTAAGGACACCCATTCTGCATGTTGGTACATATCCAGCTGGAGCCTTAATTAGATCTGGAATACGATTCACTACTGACGCACAAGTCATCTCAACTGTCGCAGGACGATTTACAGTAACTGTAGTACTAGGTTCACCTTCTACTGTCCACTCGTTACGATCAAATTCGTCTGAAGCATAAACTTTACCGATACATTCAGTCTCAAGTGTAACACCTTCTTTAGTAGTAGTAGTTACTACTGCACTCATTCCTGTACATTGACCTTTCTTGATAGTCATATCTAATGTAGATGAATAAATATCTGCCTTAGCTTTGTGTGGTACGCATTTTTGAGATTGGCTTACTACTGTTAGACCAAGATATTCACACAACCAACCATTAACATTCCACATATATGAAGGCAAGAACTCACCTTTCTTAATTAATGCTTTCGCTTCAGCATCGGTTACACAATTAGCTGGTACGATCTCAGAATTAAACTTCTTCAATGTAAGACCTGATCCATGTACTTTCGCTAATGCAATACCGTAATCTTCTACATTATAACTACTGCTACCAATAATCTTAGTAATCTTTTGAGTACTGCCAGCTAGACCTGCTACCAGACTACCCCAACTAAGATCTTGATAACCAGATCCTGTAATAGTACATTTATGCTTCTTAGCGACTTTATCTAACTCTAAAGTCATCTTCTTAGCACTATTGATAGGATAGAATGCTTCTTCACAAGTAGTAATAGCATTGACACCACACTTAGCACAAGTCATAAGCACATCATAACAATCAGACATTAGACTCATAGTAGTAACAATAGCTGCATCTGGCTTTAATTTCTTTAGCATAGACTCTAATTCACTAACAGGATAGATAGTAGCACCATACTTCTTTTTGCCACCTAAAATAACACTAATGTCTTTACCAATAATATCCTCATTGATATCAAATCCGGCGATCACTTTACCGCCCTTCTCGATCACATATCGCATTGTGTATAGACTCATCTTACCACAACCGATCTGTACCACTTTTGTTTGTTTCATATTTTCACCCCTTTTGAATATAATTATTATATCACAAAAATTTTATTAATACAAATGAATAAATAAATTAATTAAAATTTAATTTTAATATTAATTATTCAAAATCTGAAAAGCCTAATAAATAATCTGCCGATACATGGAACAATTCACAAATTTTGTAAAAAGTTCCTAAAGTAGGTATTCTTATCCCTTGCTCATAATTTGAGTAAGCACTAATCGTAACGCCTAGCACTTTACTTATTTCTTTCTGAGATAACCCACTTTCTTTCCTTAATGTTTTAAGTTTTATGTTAAAATCTTTCATAACAACATTATAACACATTCTGTGTAATTAATAAAAATTTACACTTCAGGTGTAAAATGCTTGACAATTATAAAAATAACAATTAAAATACACATAGAGTGTAATTACACTAAAGGAGAAAACATGAACCATACTTTAGTTGATATGTTTTATAATAAAGAAGCTGATAAATTATCTAATGCTTTTGATAAATCTATACAAGACAATAAAAAATATACCGAAGAGATAAAAGATTTACTACCAAACGAAAAAAAAGAATTAATAGACCATTACTCTTATGGAATATTAAATTCTTTTGATATTAATCTATTTAATTGTTTCAATGACGCTATACATTTCGGTATTCAAATAGGCATGGAAATCCAGAGAATATTAGATGAACAAGAATTCGACTAATCTTCTAGATAATTTTCTAATAGATCACCAATCTTCTCTACGCCTTGTTTCTTACTAGCACTAGTAGGTATTATTAATTCTTTATTGTATCTAACCATTGTTGACACTTTATTAATTGCATTATTAATTTCGCTACGATTCAACTTATCCGTCTTGGTAAGCACAATCACACATGGAATATCGTGTGTCGCCAAAAAATCCAACATCCGAATATCAAGTTCGGTAGGCAAAATCCTACTATCTAATAATAACATCACCACGCGAAGTTTGTCATTGTCTACGAAATAATCATTCATTACCTTATCCCAACTATCCGCAATACTTTTGCTAGCCTTATGATAGCCATATCCTGGCAGATCTACTAGGTAGAACTGTTCGTTTACATTGAAATAATTGACCAATCGAGTACGTCCTGGTGTACTACTAGTCTTAGCCATTTTACTATTATTAGTGAGCATATTGATTAGACTACTCTTGCCCACGTTACTTCTACCCACGATCGCTATTTGCGGTAGATCATCTATTATAAACTCTTCTTTCTTACTTGCACTTTTGATAAATTTCGTATTAATAAATCTCATATATTTCCCTTTATTATTAATAATAACAAAAAAAATAAGTTTTGTATACTATTATCACAATCTTTCTTGACTTTATCGAACATTTGTTCTATAATAATATTGGAGAATGTATGAATAAGAGAGCAATATTACATATTGATATGAATAACTTTTATGCATCAGTAGAATGCCTACTAAATCCTAGTCTCAAAAATTATGCGGTCGCCGTTGCAGGAGATCCAAATAAGCGTACAGGGATTATTCTTGCTAAGAACTATATTGCCAAAGCATATGGCGTAAAGACTGGCGAAGCAATATGGGAGGCCAAACAAAAATGTCCTACCCTTATTACAGTCGCTCCGCATCACGACAAGTATGAAGAATTTAGCAAGCGTGCACATGAAATTTATTATCGTTTTACTGATATGATTGAACCATTCGGTATTGATGAATGTTGGTTAGATATTACCGGTAGTCTAAAACTATTCAACTCAACACCTATGGAACTCGCCAAAAAAATTCAAGATACAGTAACGAACGAGTTGGGGCTATCAGTATCCATAGGTGTCAGTTGGAGCAAGACTCTAGCCAAACTCGCTAGCGATATGAAAAAACCAAAGGGACTAACAATTATTGATGAGAATAACCATATAGAAATCTTGAAGAAAACTAAAATCGAAGATATGATAATGATAGGCCGACATACTTCCAAAAAACTTCATGACATAAATATTAATTCTTTATATGATATCTATCTTCAGAATCCTTCATTTTTAGAGAAAAAGTTCGGTGTCGTAGGACTCCATATGCACAACGCTGTATCAGGTATAGACGACGATCAGCTCATTACCCCAAAAGATGAAGATACAAAAAGTGTCGGCAATGGCTCTACCTCTGTACGAGATATGACTACTCATGAAGAGATAAAAGATTTTTTACACGATCTAAGTAATAAAGTTTCCCGTAGACTTCGTGCTCATGGATTCTCTGCTAGAACTATACACCTATCTATCAAGTTCGCAGATTTCACTTATCTATCAGCGCAAAGTAGCAAGACCTATCACTTCAGTAATGAACAAGATGTATTCAAATATGCATACGAAATATTCACATCTTTGGTCGGTGAAAAGTTCGCACCAATACGAGCCTTGAGAATATCTACTACTAATCTTATCAATAAGAATGATCTCGAACAAACAAATATGTTCGCAAATGTTAAGAACGAAGAATTGTGCAATACTATAGATATGCTAAAAGAAAAGTATGGCGAAAATATTATTAGCCTAGCGAAAGATTATAAAGAATAAATGTCAATATTAAATTCTAAATACGCATTTTGCGTATTTTTTGTATTTATTTTTTATAAATTAATAATTTTTTACATAATATAAATACATGAATAAAATATTTGCTAGCATTTTAATATTTTCAACATTATTTACTGTCTTGTTAGGCGGATATTTTTTATTAGAATCCATCACCCACCCAATCAAATATCAAAACGAAATTATTATTGCTTCTAAAAAATACAACCTAGATCCTATATTAATCGCAAGCATAATAAATGTCGAGAGCTATTATAATCCACGGGCAAAATCAAACAAAAACTGCTGTGCCAACCCCTCAGCGCCTGCGGTGCAGCGGGGCCATTTGCCGCCAAAGCCTGTCTGCAGCACCCGTTTCATCCACACGTCCATAGGTACGGTGCGCACCCTGCCATAGCCAAACAGCAAAATACAGTCGGCTACTTTGGGGCCAATACCGT
>JBKSNA010000033.1:0-43958 GCA_046882085.1 Clostridia bacterium | reverse complement strand
TATATTGGAAGATCTTAACACAAGTAATCCATTATCTACGATATTATGTGGTGCATATGTCAATCCCGAAAGAATCTCTCCATTTGTTAACAATTTTTCGCATTTCCATTCATTAGGAATATATCCTATTTCCGAATTTTTTAACATAACTCAAATCCCATCCTTTTAAGATGTTCTTTTACTTTTGCTTCGTAAGAATTAACATTGTTTTCTATTTCTGAAAGAGTGTTTTCATATCTTACAACTAATTCCACAATTCGATTAGCAATGTTATGAGAAATTGTTGTGTAAAGGTTATCTATACCTTCATAAACAACTTTCAACCATTTTTTATTGATAAGGATATCCTTAATTTCTTCAATAGTTAAAGTAGGGTATTTCTTTTTTAAATCTTCTTCTAATCCAGCATTTAAAGTTTTTAAATCTTTGTTTAATTGTTTAATAACATCATTGATGTCGATGTATTGTTTCAAAAGATTATAGTCATCATCAATTTGATTAAGTTTTTTAAGGTCCTTAAATTTAGTTTCAACTAATTTTGTTGTAACTTCATTTTTGTCGTTCATACACTCATTAAAAATAGAATCATCATCACTATTTTCTTCTATCAATGATTGTAATAATCCTTCTTGTTCTGCAACGGCATTATTTGCAGTTTCTATTGCTAAAACTGCATCACTAAAATAAACACTAGCAAGAAGCTCTCTGCTAATAATTTTACCATGCCAGCCAGTTACTTTAGGTTCTTTTTTAGGTTTCTTTTCTTCGCCTTCTTTTGCCTTTTTAGGTTTTGCAAATTCTAATTCTGTTTCTTTTGCTTCATTCCAACCATTATCCGAACAAATCAAAGAAGTATCGTCAAGCATTACTTCTTGCCAATACTCAAGTAAAACTTCATAAACATCATATTTATCAATAAGTTCAACCGTTTCAAATTCTGAAATTAACTTGTTGGAAAGTTCAATTATTAATTCTTTCGGTTTAACATTCTTATTCATTGCCCTTAATTTTTCATCAACAAAAGCTTTCCAGTTAGAAAATGCTTTATCAACTTTTTTAGAATAAGAAGCAAATTGTTCATCATTATAAATTGTTTTTCTTACTTCATCTTTATCGATATTTAATTTGTAAAAACCATCCCTTAATTTTGAAAACAACTTTTCTTTTAGATTAGAGAATTGTTCCCAATATTTATTAAGAGAGTCCACATCTTCCATAGGGATTCCTCCATGTAAATGAGCTTCAATACTTTGTAAATCTTCAACTTCAGATGTATCAATATATCTTGGGATATTTAAGTTGTACTCGTTTTTAACTTTAATTTCTTCATTTTCAACAAATCTAGAAAATTTAGGGAGATTTAATTGTCCTTCATAAGCATCTACAATCTTCTTAATGTCTTGTTCTCTTAATTTGTTTTTTGGACCATCTTTAACAAATCCTTTACTTGCATCTATCATAAAAATGCCCTTTCTTTCATTAGCATCTTTTTTGTCAAATACTATAATACAAGCAGGAATTCCAGTTCCAAAGAATAAATTTGCTGGCAAACCAATTATTGCCTTAATTAAACCTCTATCAATAATTTCTTTTCTGATTTCTGCTTCTGCATTTCCTCTAAATAAAACACCATGTGGAAGGATAATGGCACCTGTACCTGTTTGTTTCAAAGATTTTATACAATGTAAAAGCCAAGCATAGTCACCACATTTTTCTGGTGGGGTACTATAACCTTGATATATGCCATATTTTTCAGTATCAACACCATTCTTCCAATTCTTAAGAGAAAAAGGTGGATTTGCAACAATATAATTAAATTGTTTAAGTTTATTATCAATATTATTTCCTTTGCTATCTTGCTCTTTAAAGAAAGGTGCTGCCATTGTATTATCTTTATGAATTGTTGCAGTAGAAAGATTATGCAACACCATATTCATCTTTGCCATACCAGCTGTTGCACCATCTTTTTCTTGTCCATATATAGTAACCTTATTATCACATTCACTTGCTGCTTTGATAAGTAGCGATCCACTACCACATGCACAGTCATATAGCGTATCAGAACTTTTAGCATTTTTTATTCCAATAATTTTTGCTAAAATTCTAGATACTTCTGCAGGGGTGTAGAATTGCCCTTTGCTTTTACCAGAGTCTTTAGCAAAGTTCTTCATAAGGTATTCATAAGCATCGCCAATGATATCGTCACCATCAGTTCTATTGTCTTTAAAATTTAAATCTGGATTATCAAAAATATCGATAAGATTAGATAATCTATCTCTTTTTTCTTCTCCCTTGCCCATTTTTTCTTCATCGTTAAATTTTGCATTATCAATAACATTTCTTAAATTGTTAGATTCTGCTAGTTTAGCAATAATCTTATCCATTTCTTCGCCAAGGTGTGCATCTCTTTTCAGAGCTACCATATCATCAAAACTTGCACCTTCTGGAATCTCAATATCTGCAAATGGTTGTCCTTTAAATTTATCACTAACATATTTTACAAATAGTAATGTTAAAACATAGTCTTTATATTGAGAAGCGTCCATTCCGCCCCTTAACTCATCACAACTCGCCCATAATTTGCTGTATAACTCACTTTTCTTAACAGCCATATATTCCTCCTAACTTATTCTATAAAAATATTCCAATTAAAATAGTTGCAACTAATGAAGCGATTGCAATTCCCAACATTACCGTATTGTATACCTTGCTTTTCTTTAGTTCTTTTCTACTATCTTCTAATTCTTTATTTTTTAATTCATATAATTCGTTTATTTTATTTTTCTCTTCTTTTACTTCTTCTAATTGCTGCTTTAAAATATTAATCTGTCCTTGCAGTAATTCAACTTGTTTATTTGAATTGTTTATTAATAACTGTTTTTCTCTTTGTTCTTGTTCTTTCTTTTTAAAAAGTTCAGTTCCAGCAGATGCTGAATTTATAGAACACATTTCATCTGGTGTTAAATACATATTATTAAACCTCTAATTTAATATCAGCGAACTTAACGCCGTTTTGTGTTTTCCACTTATCCTTTCCATTTGACGCTCTTCCAAGAACTACAGATGATGCCGCAGATGGAGCTTTAAATTCGTAATCTTTTGTAAATTCTCCATCTACAATTACTTGATCTTCTATAAGTCGTTCTCTTAACTTATAATAAGCAGCACCTTTAAACGAGTTAGCTGTTTTAGATGAAATTATAGATCCTTTCATTACCGTAAAACCTTCGTTAGACAAGAATCCTGTTGCAGAAGAATCTGTTCCTTTACAATAAAAATATATTGTTTCTGCAGTTGCCTTTGGAACTTCATTAAGAGTTTTTAAACCAAGTGCACCCAATAAAGTTTTTATATTGTCTATAAATTCTTCTGCTTTCGCTATTTGAGAATCTTTTAATGCAGTATTTTTATATGTGCTTTTGGTTAAAAGTTTGGATTTATCATTACTACTAATAATATCGGCCAATTTATTTTCAATATATCTAATTTCAGCTTTATCTAATCTATCATCTGTAAAAACAACTGCCTGATTCCAATAAAAAGATTCTTTACCTGATTGATAGTCTCTGATATGTTGTTTTAATCTGTCTGAAACATTTTCAGCTTCACCCACGTAAATTTTTTCAGATCCATCATCTTCTACACAATATAAAAGATATACACCAACATTACAAATTCCGCCACGGTCATAATCTTTAACATTAATGCGTGGAATTTTGACTGATCTTCCACTCCAATTACTTAACTCAGCTGTAACAATACCATCTGAAGTTCCATTTACAAAGAATAATTCAATTGTTTTTCCGTAATTCTTTTGTTCCATAATTTTTCCTCTATAACGAGTATAACATATTTTATAAAAAATTTCGCTATATTTAAAAAAGTTTTTTAAATTTTTATATAACAATTAATAATTATCTTTTTCTTTTGTTTGGCGTAGACATGGGCAAGGGCTGTGCCGGATTTGGGTTGGTAATAGCCAATGCTTCGTTTGGAGTATTTTCGCATTTCAGGTTGATAGTTTTCATCATAATAAAAGACACAATAATCGCTATCGTTTATCATAGCTTGATTTCGTTCTACATAACTTGCTTTGCCAGATGTGTATTTTGTTTTGTGTTCCACTTCTTCTTCAACACCAAGTAGTGTAACTTTTTCTTTTCTGAAATGACTATATAGCTCTTCCCAATGTTCTCGTTCGTTTTCTAATGTACAGGTTTCACTTCTGCAAGTGTAGCATTTTCTTATAATGCTTGGATATTTCTCTTTTAGTTCTGTAACCACTAAATGACAAAGGTAGTCAAAATCACTACGACTACCAAACAAGAAAGTAAAAACATTGTGGTTAACAATCAAATCTTTAATTACTTCTTTTACTTTTTGTTTAAGTTCCCCGGTTATCTCAATTTTTCTATGACCAAAGAAAGAACAAACTTCATTTTTCATATTTACGATACTCCGTAAATATTATAATAAAATATATTTAATATGGCAATCATTATTACGAAACTCCGTAAGACTAATTTTACAGATAAAAGTAAAATAATTACGAAACATCGTTACGGAGTATAGTAATTATGAATATTGATGAAGCAATAAGAAAAAGAATAAACGAAATAGTTGAAACAAACAAAATAACATTGACTGCATTATGTTTAAATTCTAATTTAACACCATCAACTATTTTTGATTTTATGTCTGGCAAAAGCAAATGCCCAAAAGTAATCACAATTAAGAAAATTTGTTCAGGAGCAAATATAACTCTTGAAGAATTTTTTGCAAGAGATTATTTTAACGGAACTGAAGATGTATATTAAAGGCAATGAATTAACTCATTGTCTTTTTCTTTTAGGGAACTTTTTGAAATATTAAGCTCTAATTTGTTCCCTAAAATTTTTGACAACACTTGATGTTCGGTTTTAGGCAAGTTTAGATGATTTTAGGTGGAAAAATTAGGTGTTTTGGTGGGTTAAAATGGGGCTTTTGTTGTCAACTGTTGTCAAATTTTTAAAAATTGACAACAATTGGAAGTTTTGTAAGCAAGAAAAAACACAGGAAAGATAATGGTTTCCTGTGCTTTGAGTTCGAGTCTTGCTTGGGTAAAATTCAATACTTGGTAAGGCAGATGCCACGGGTTCGATCCCCGTCATCAGCTCCAAAATCTCAACCCTTGAAAATCGCCTATTTTATAGATGTTTTCAAGGGTTTTTTGTTTTTAAAATTTCCCACATCTTTTCCACAAAAAAAACATTTACTGTCAAATTTAGGTGCAACTGCTGTCAAAAAATTTAATGAAAAAAGACCGAAAATTGATCAACTCAACTTTCGGTCTAAATCTCTTTAAAACTACCTAAAAACACCCTAAATGGTGTCAACTGCTGTCAAACTACTGTCAATTACTGTCAGCCTTTTTATTGTTTTTTCTTTGGATATTTGTCTTTAGGAACAAATTCATGCACTTGTAAATCTTCTTCGGCAACCATAATATCAGCGGTGTCCTTTCCTGTATAAAATTCAGAAAATACAACTTGCCATTTTCCATTAATTGGTTGTTTGCTCATGACAGCCCCGAAGTCGCCAACTTTAACCCCAGCTTTTTTATATGCTGGTTTTTCTTTTATCAATTCTACCAAATCTAAATATTTCATGTTTTATTTAATCACTTTTAAATCTTTAATATTTACAGAAATACAATCCCCATAATAATTTCTATCTTCATCAATTCCTGAAAAATCAACTTCAACACAATTATCAACAGCAATGTCATCCATCACACAGCCTCGATCACCTTTATGTATTCCAAACTTAGTATATTTTTCATCTTCCACAATTAATTCTACTATATTATAAGCTTTTACAGGCAAAGTTTGTAAGATTTCTTTAGCTTTTGAAATGATTTTTTCTTTCTTTTGCTCAAATTCTTTAATCACCTTATTAGGTAATTTTTCTTTCTCTAAAATCAAATCTTGCGCTTTTATTTTAACAATAATGTAATCTCCATAATTTTGAGGATTGAAAAACATTACATCCATTGTGTCTATATATGAATTTATAATAATACCATGAGCATTTTTTGTTAAGTTGTATTTTAAATATGGTGATTCATTAATTAATTTAACTAAATCGTATTTTTTCATTTAATTCTTCCTCCAAACGGTGTTGTATTTCTAATTTTACCTTCTGGACACAACATCCAACCACTATAAAAAGTAATTTCTTTTAGTGTAGTTGGAATAGCAAGTCTTTGACCTTTTGCATCTAAAGTTTTTAACTTATAATTTCCTAACAAATATTGTTCAAGAGCCTGTTTACAAAATTCTTGTTGTAAATATGAAGAATCTTCCTTTGAGTAACCCATTTCTTTAAAAATCTCAATTTTGCCTTTTGAATCTTCTATATTTGTAAAAACATATTCTGTAAACTTTCTAATATCACATTCCGCAAATGCTTTTGACTTTACCTTCGAAAATGCGATATTTTTGCTTTTACAATCGCAATGTTCATGAAGTGGTTGTTCAGGCATATTACCTTTAACCAAATAACAACCATCCAAAGCAGTACATTTTTTGCAATGACCAAAAACAGCCATTAAATTTCTTAAAATCTCTCTTAACCACTCTATATTATTAGGAATTAGAAAGTGATCCCATTCTATCCATTGATTATATTTTACATTTCCATCTTTATCAATTTGAATAACATCGTTAAGTACACCCATATTATATCATACCTCCTTAAAAATTGCAAGGTTGAAGAAATTACTCTCCAACCTTTTTTGTTTGCATATTAACACAAGGATTTTAAAAATCGTCTTAAATATGACAATATTTAATATTTTCACATCTCCATATCATCTTGTTTTTGTTTTCTTCGTTTGCGTTCTTCCAATAAATCTAAAAACATATCATCAAACTCTTCATCGCTCATTTCTGAAATAACACTTTTCTTTTGTTCTTGCTTTTCATCTTCCATCTGTTTATTCTGAGCAAATATTTCCTCATTTTTAATTTTATCATTCAATTTGTCAGTTGCTTGTCTTACATACTCACTATCAACAGAATTGTACACTGTGATTGTCGTTTTCACATCACGATGCCCTAGCAGTTGTTGAATAACTTTTGGATTCTCGTTCATTTCAAAAAGCATATTTGAAAAGGTGTGCCTTAATCCATGAAAGTGAATGTTGTATTTTTGCAACCTGTTACGATTAATAAATCTACCGAAAATCTTTCTACACCCTGAATATGTCCTAACACTACCATCATCGTTCGCAAAAATGAAAGCATCTGAATCTATAAGATTAACTTTGATGCTAGGGTCCATTTTTTGCTTGAAATCCTGCTTTTTACGCCATGTTTTTAAGGTTTCCACCACAATGTCTGTGATTGGTATTTCTCGCACAGAACACGCTGTTTTTGTGGCTCCCACAACAGTTACTCTTTCAACCACCTTTCCTTTCTCATCAAACTTTGCAACCTGAGTTATTCCTCTTTCAACCTTTAATGTTTTATTTTCGAAATTTACATCTTTCCATTTCAAAGCACAAGCCTCTCCAATTCTTAAACCTGCAAACATAAGCAAAATGCAAAGTGGTTTAATAAAGTTTGCTTCGTCTTTATTTAATGCTTCCAAAAATATTGCTCTTTCTTCAGGATTCAATGCTTTGTATCTTTCTTTTGCTTCTGTGTTCGTTCTATCTTTTGATCTTATCTTCAATTTTGTTGTTGGATTGTCTACCACCCATTTATTATCTTTTGCATACTCAAAGAATTGATTAATTAGATGTTTCTTTTTCTTAATCACATCAACACTCAAACCTTCTTCAGCTAATTTGTTAACCAACTTTTGAATTACAAACGTGTCCACCTCATAAACTTTCATATTTCCAATATGTGGCTGAATATGTAATCTAAAATTTCTCATATTACATTCAAAAGTTCTAGCACTTACAGAAGGTTTCTTCGCCACCATTTCACCTATATTGGTTAATAGATTAGAAAAAGTCGGTTTAGTTAAACCGACTTTCTTTATTTACCTATTCAATATCTAGACTATATGATATATATTTATCTGAATTATCTTTGTTACGATCTTTTTTACTAAATTTATTTATATCAAAGATTTTTTGACTAGGCATATTATCTTTCTCGACAATTGCCTGAATAGTATGAATTTCTATGCCAAATATATCAGCAGAATAAGATATTACATCATGAAGTATTTTTCTACCTATACCCTTGCCTGTCAGTTGCGGATGTACTATTATAGCTTCTAAATTCAAAACCTTCTTATTCCCCACTATGTCTACATTATACATTACAGCACCAACAAAATCATGGTCATCTAACACAATTCTAGCATCAGTACAAGAATCTTCATTCAAACATAATTCTTTAAACACATCTCCCAACAAAATTCCTTTTGAAGTAATATATTTAGTGATGCTATTATTTTTATCTTTGTCTACCATATCAGAATGAAACGAATTAATATACTCAACATCTGTCTTCAATAGAGGTCTATAATTAAAATGCATATTATACCACAATATTGAATATTCTACCTGGAATATATACTATCTTCTTATATCCATTCTCTACATATTGCTTAACTTCGCTAAGAGCTTTAGACTTGATCTCATCTTCGCTAGCATCAATATTGACACTAATCTTCGCACGAAGTTTGCCATTCACTTGGATAGGAATCTCTATTACATCTTCTATCATCTTCGATTCATCATATTTTGGCCATACTTCGTATGCGATTGTATTGTTATGACCAAGTTCTTGCCACAATTCTTCTGTCATGAATGGACAGATTGGATTCAAGATCTTTACGAATCCTTCTGCATATTCTCTAGGGAATACTTCTACTTTACTTACCGCATTGATGAATATCATCATTTGAGATATTGCAGTATTGAAATTAAGCGTCTCGTAGTCATTAGTTACTTTCTTAAGTGTCTGGTGATAAATTTTTTCTAATTCTTTATTATCGCTATCTACGATCTTCTTCTCTTGATAAATTCTATATACTCTATCCAAGAATTTCTTAGCACCGATGACACCATTATGATCCCATGGTTTTGATACTTCAAGTGGTCCCATGAACATTTCATACAATCTTAATGTATCTGCACCGAAATCTCTAACAATATCATTAGGATCCACTACATATTCCGGATAACGCTTACCCATCTTGATACCATTAGCACCAAGAATCATACCAGGGTGAACTAGTTTCTTGAATGGTTCTTTTACCGGCACTAATCCTTTGTCAAATAGGTAATTATTCCACATACGAGAATACAATAGATGTCCTACAGCATGCTCTGGTCCGCCAACATACAAGTCGACTGGCAACCAGTGTTTCATCAATTCATAATCAGCGAATATATCGTCATTGTGTGGATCTATATATCTCAAGAAATACCAGCTAGATCCAGCACTACCTGGCATAGTACTAGTCTCTCTCTTGCCTAGTTTACCATCTACTGATACATTCACCCAATCAGTCGCTTTTGCGAGCGGACTACTACCATCTGTTGCTGGTTTATAATCTTCCAATACAGGCAACACAAGTGGAAGCTCGCTATCTTCTAGTGCCTCAGTGCTTCCATCATCAAAATGTACTACAGGAATTGGCTCACCCCAATAACGTTGACGAGCAAATATCCACTCTCTAATACGATAATTGTCTTTCTTGCGACCCACGCCCATTTCTTCCACTTTCTTAGTGATAGCAGCTTTCGCTTCTTCTACTGTGAGACCTGTGAACTCTTCACTGTTGATAAGCTTACAACCTTTACCTAGATAATCTTGCTTCTCGAATGCAGATTGAGATACATCTCTACCATCTATTACTTGAATCATTGGGATATTATGTGCGATAGCATACTCGAAGTCTCTCTGATCATGACTAGGTACTGCCATTACTGCACCTGTACCATAACTAGCAAGTACGAAATCTCCAATAAATACAGGTACTTCTTTACCATTCACAGGGTTAATCGCATATATACCATCAAGGCGAACACCAGTCTTACCTTTATTTAGTTCGGTACGTTCCATATCGCTGAGTTTTGCAGTTTCTATTCTATATTTCTCTACTTCTTCCCAATTCTTAATACGCGGACGAAGATCGTCTACCAACTTACTCTCTGGCGCTACCACCATGAAAGTAATACCATAAATTGTCTCTATACAAGTAGTATATATTGAGAATTGTCCGCCACCTACGATATTGAAATCTACTTCTACACCGGTAGACTTACCTATCCAATTCTTCTGCATCAACTTAGTAGACTCTGGCCAATCAATCTCATCTAAACCGCTAAGAAGTTTGTCTGCATACTTAGGAATATCAATAACCCATTGTTTCATATTCTTCTTTACAACAGGGAATCCACCACGTTCACTCTTGCCATCAATGATTTCATCATTAGCCAATACACAGCCAAGACCTTCGCACCAATTCACAGGCATCTCTACACATCTAGCCAAACCATCTTTGTATAGTTGCTTAAATATCCATTGAGTCCACTTGTAATATTTAGGATCACTAGTCTGAATATCTCTGTCCCAATCAAAAGATAGACCAATATTTTTTAATTGATTGGTAAAATATGCTATATTCTTCTGAGTAAATGCATCAGGGTGATTACCAGTCTCTATTGCGAATTGCTCTGCTGGCAAACCGAATGAGTCAAATCCCATTGGGTGCAATACATTATATCCCTGCATTCTCTTCATTCTGCTCACTATGTCAGTAGCAGTGTATCCTTCTGGGTGTCCTACGTGTAGTCCTGATCCTGATGGATATGGGAACATATCTAGTGCATAAAACTTAGGACGAGAAAAATCTCTTATATCAGTCTTGAACGTCTCATGTTCGTCCCAATACTTTTGCCACTTTGCTTCTATTTCTTGATGATTGTATTCTCTCATAATTTCTCCTTGTGATAAACAAAAAATTGACAGCGGTTATGCCGTCAATTATCAACCTTGGGCACAACCAAAAGAGAGGTGCCAATGGGCACCTTACCTCAATAATAGTAATGCCAAACTATTTATCTTCATGGCTTTATTCTATCACACTGAAATAGCAATGTCAAGGATATCGTCAAAAAAATCAAAATTATCTAACTACGAAACTATTGCATGGTGCGCTAATCTCTTCACTGCCTACGAATATGCCATTAGAAAAACATTCATGAGATCTATTGAATATACAATCTTCACTATTGCACTCTATATTCATATTTTTGCAATGATGATAAGGTGCAACGTCAGGCTCGTGCGAAAACATATCTCGAGATACATCTTCTACTAATTTCTCATTATCAATCTCAATATCAAAACAATCAGCATGATCATTTACATGGAGATTTTTTCGACTACATTTTGCTTTTTCGTTGTATACACAGCTATACTTTCTACATACTACATCCATATTTTTATTTTTTACTTATTTTCTAAAAGTATACATTTTTATTGTATAATATTGACAAATTTTATCAATTTATCTATAATGAAGATAGAGGTTAATATGGGCAAAATACATAATATGCGTCAATATTACGATATCAAAACAAATCTTGATGTTATCCGCTCTACTTGTAAGAATCCGTATATTACCAGATATTCTAAATACATTCTAAATGATCTAGACATTATTCTGAATGTCGGACTTGGTAGAGACAATTATTTAGTTATGAGAGATAATATTAATACTATGTTTAATCATATGTGGTCTAAACATAAAGTTTTTGACCCTGATCCTGAACTAGAAGAAATGGCTCATGACGCATTTTGCGAGATTCGTGAGAGTTTGAATGCAATATTCAACTACTATGACGAAATCAATCATTACGATAATACTATAATTTAATACGCGTGCTTGCAGAAGCAATAAACTTTATGAATCGATCTTTGCAAGCAATTTTAACAAAAAAGGAGATAAAATATATCGCCTAGCGTCGATGTAATTACTCCTTTTAGCTTTAATTACTGCAAGCAAATTCAATCAAAAAGGAGATAAATATGAAAGTTATATTAATAAAAGATCTAAAAGGTAAAGGAAAGGCTGGAGAAATAATTGACGTGAATCCTAGCTATGCAATGAATGTATTGATCAAACAAGGCATCGCCAAAGAAGCCAATTCTAGCAACCTAAATGATCACAAAGGTCAAATGGAAGCAAAAGCATTCCACCACGGAGAAATGGTGAAAGAGTACCTTGCTATTGCAGATAAGATCAAAGGTAAGCATTACAACTTCACACTAAATGTAGGTGCTAATGGTAAGGCATTCGGATCGATCACTAAGCAAGAAATCATGTCTAAACTAGCGACTGACAATATCAAGATTGATAAGAATCAAATCAAAGACTTCCCATCAATCAAAGCAGTCGGCGAATACAAGATCACTCTCCAACTAATCAAAGAGGTATCGGTAGACATTATCGCAGTAGTAGATGTGAAATAAACTAATTTTCTTACGAAAACGTAGTTTGTTGTTAGTACAATAAAAAAATCCGCAAATCTGCGGATTTTTTTATTTTATTTCTTCTATATTTCTGGCCATATGTACTCCACATCTCCATCATCATGGAACACAAAATTTTCCTTGCCAATTTTTTCAAACAATTTTTCAAAATTTTCTACTATTTCTGCAGTAGTTGATAATAATTCTTCTTCTGTCATTTTATCTTTATTTTGTCGATATTCTTTTAGTCTTTGAAATGCAATATCTTTATATATCCAATCAGAATTATTACAATCAGCATAATCTTCTAACGCTAATGAAGATTTAAGATTTAATGCGTACATTTTTTTTATATTTTAGATAGTTGTCTTCGCTTGACCATTGTCTCCCATTGAACTCTGTATACATTTTATCTCCCAATATCAAAGATAAACTATTTTTTATTCTTCTGCCAATTCCATTGATCGCGACACATATCATCTAGATTCAATTTTGCTGTCCAACCTAGTTCGTTTTTTGCTTTGTCCGCGCATGCATAACACTCTGCTATATCGCCCGGTCTACGAGGATCAATATCATATGGTAGATCTTGATTGCTCGCTCTTCCAAATGCTTTGATCATATCCAACACACTATATCCATTACCTGTACCTAGATTATAGATATGAAGACCTGAGTTGACACATTTCTCTAGCGCCATAATATGTCCAATCGCTAGATCGACTACGTGAATATAATCTCTAACCCCTGTACCATCTGGAGTAGGATAATCATTACCGAATACGTGTACTTTTTCTAGCTCACCTGTAGCCACTTTCGCCACATAAGGCATCAAGTTATTAGGAATGCCCTTAGGATCTTCACCGATCAAACCTGATGGGTGCGCTCCTACGGGATTAAAGTATCTTAATACAATCATATTCCAACTATTGTCTGCCTTGGCTACATCTTCCAAGATCCGCTCTATAAAATATTTAGTAGTGCCATATGGATTAGTAGTCTTACCTACTTCACATTCTTCATCTAATGGTAATTTCTTCGGATCTCCATACACCGTCGCCGATGATGAGAATACGAATGTCTTCACTTTATATTTCTCCATAATCTCAAGTAATACCAACGCACCATAGATATTATTATCGTAATACATCAATGGTAATTTACAACTCTCGCCAACTGCCTTAAGTCCTGCGAAATTAATTACTGCATCAATATTATCTTCGCTAAATATTTTCTCTAATAATTCTCTATCACGAATATCTCCATGATAGAATTTTGGTTTCACTCCTGTTATCATTTCTATACGATCTAATACACTCTCTTCGCTATTGCTAAGATTGTCAATGATAATAGCATTGTATCCACGAGTAATGAGTTCCACCACTGTATGGCTACCAATGTATCCTGTACCACCTGTTACTAAAATGTTTTTCATACGCCCTCCAATTAACTTTATTATACTATACTAATTATAAAAAATCCACTAATTAATGCCTTATTAACGTTTTCTACAAATATTTAATAGAAAAACACTATGTATGAAACATAGTGTTTTTTTGTTTTAATATTCTACTTTTTTCTCAACATAATCTACTAATTCATCAATACTTATACGGATTTGTTCCATAGTATCACGATCACGAATTGTTACAGTGTTGTTCTCTAATGTATCGAAGTCAATAGTTACGCACATAGGAGTACCGATTTCGTCTTGACGACGGTATCTCTTACCAATAGAACCAGCTTCATCGTATGTACACATGAAATGCTTAGCTAGTTTAGCATAAACTTCGTTGGCTTTTTCGCTTAGATTCTTTTGCAAAGGAAGAATTGCTACTTTGTATGGCGCGATCGCTGGGTGGAAGTGCATTACTACACGAGTATCTCCATCTGCTAAGGTTTCTTCATCATATGCTTCGCATAATACAGCAAGAGTCAATCTATCCGCACCGATAGAATACTCTACTACATTAGGAATATATTTCTCATTAGTATATGGATCTAGGTATAACATAGACTTACCGCTATACTCTTGGTGTCGAGATAAGTCCCAATCTCCACGATGGTGAATACCATTGAGTTCTTGCCAACCGATAGGATATAAATATTGAATATCACATGCAGCCTTAGCGTAGTGTGCCAACTTATCATGATCATGATAGCGAAGATGGTCAGCCTTGAATCCTAGAGACAACAAGAAATCCATCGCTTTAGCCTTGTATTCTGCATAGAAGTCTAGACTAGAGTCTGGCTTGCAGAACCATTGATGCTCCATTTGTTCAAACTCGATAGTTCTAAATGTGAAGTTTCCTGGTGTTACTTCATTTCTGAATGCCTTACCCACTTGAGCGATACCAAATGGCACTTTTGCTCTCATGCTTCGTTGAACATTTAGGAAGTTTACGAATTCACCTTGTGCGGTCTCTGGACGAAGATAAATTAAATTTTGATTCTCATCTGTTACACCACGAGATGTAGAGAACATTAGATTGAAGTTACGAATATTAGTCCAATCATGTCTACCACATTTAGGACAATTCACATGATTCTCTTCAATATATTTCTCCATCTCTTCGTTAGACATTAGGTCTGGATTCACCTTTCCTTTAGCATGATCTTCGATTAGATTATCTGCACGATGACGAGTCTTACATGCCTTACAATCCATCTTAGGATCACTAAAACTAGCAGTATGACCACTCGCGTCCCATACTCTACTATTCATGAAGATATCAGCATCTACACCATATGATGATGGAGATTCTTGCACGAATTTCTTCCACCATGCACGCTTGATATTGTTCTTGAGCTCCACGCCCACTGGACCATAGTCCCAAGTATTAGCTAGACCATCATAGATCTCACTACCAGGGAATATCAATCCACGATTTTTACATAAATTTGCGACTTTGTCAAAATTTCCCATTTTTTATTTTCTCCTTTTTATTTTTTTGTCATTGCGAGAAGTACAACGACGTGGCAATCTACACTTAGTCTTGTTTGTATTAAATTTAGATTCCCGCGTTATGCTCGGAATGACATCTAATTTTAAGCAAAAGAAAAATCCCTTGCCTAATAATAGACAAGGGACGATAAATCAATACCGCGGTTCCACCCTAATTGGATAATTCCCACCTTAATTGCTTATTACGCCAAGCGGAGCGGATATCTTTTCAATATCTCCAAGCAAATCGCCACTTTGCTTATAGGATTAATATTATTGTATAATAATTTTTTTCATTTGTCAACAGTTTTTACTATAAACCCAAATCATCAGGTTTATTATTGTTTGTACTTGTATTGATATTTTGATTATCTAAATCATCTAATATTTTCTTACTTTGCTTTCCAGCTGACGCTTGAGCCTTTTCTTTTGCTTCTAATAATTCTTTAACAGACTGCTTAAAGTTTATTATTTCTTCTATTTTATTAGCATCTAGACCCTTTTTCTCTAATTCTTCCTTATTAAGCGCTAGCAGTGGACCTCTATTAGCTTGATCTTCATTTATCCAATCTAAAAGACCACTATAAATTTCACCATTTCCAATTATAGAGCTTGTTTGATTTTGTCCAGCTTCTGCAAAAGGATTTGGTATATTAACACCATTTGAAGAAACACTTTCCCATGGATTATCTGGATTAAGACCAAGACTTTGCATGTATTCACGAATTTTCGGATCATATACCGGCTTAGAAAGATCTATATCACCAAATTCTCCGCTAAATATTTTATTAGGATCAAATACAATCTCCATTTCTGAGTCAGTATTATTATTATCATTTGCATCATTAGAACTGCTAGATCTCTCAGCATCTTGTTGTTGTCTCTTTTTATCCTTCTTATTGCCTTTCTTATCAGTACGAGAAGTCTCTTTTTTTGATTTATCAAAACCTTTCTTTTTCTTCTTTTCTTCTTTCAGAGATTTCTCATATTCATCTAACTGATGCAATGCATCGATACAAACATTTACAGCCTCTGCAGTAAACGATATAGATTCTTTTTCACCAGATTTAGTAATCTTTAGAGTTTTAAATCCTTTTAATTCAGTTAACTTAATATTATTTTTTGCATATTCTATCAAGCCTTTTTTGTCTTTATACTTTTCACTAAACTTTTTAGGATCAAAAGGTAATATTACCATATCTTTAAATATCGCCACACGTTCATCAAAACTATATTCTGGTTCTTTTTTAAGTTTTTCTTTTAATTTTGATACTGCATCTTTTACCGCGCCAACTACTGCACCACCTGCAGTCTTGATTCCTTTACCTGCAGTTATTCCAGCATTCTTAATAGCATTGCCTGCAGTTACTCCAGCAGTTTTGACTGCAGATATTGTTTTTGACCCTGCATTTTTTAACTTTGATCCTAATTGATGAATTTTCTCACCTAGTTTAAGTTTTGATTCTTCGTCTAAAAGATTTTCTTTATCCTTCTTGCTATTTTTCTTTTCTTGTTTTTGAGCTTTGTGTTCTTCTTTCTTGTTCTTTATGCTTTCTAATACACTTGATAATTTAGCTTTAATTTTTGATAATCTACTGATTTTTTCATTCGCATTAAGGTCAGTTGAATCATCTTTATCATTTTTATCTTTATTCGCTTCATCTGATTCTTCTAGAATCTCATTTACTTTATTAGGATCAACACTATTGTCGTTTTCATCATGTGTATTGTTAGTATATACACTTGGCTGTCTATCATTATGACTATTTGTATCATCGTCTACTTGATCATCTAGTGTATCCTCAGGCTTTACGACTAAATTAGGTACAACGTTGTTGCCATCATTTTTGTTAACATTGTTAGGGTTGATAGACAGATTATTATTTGAATCTATATCTTCATTTTGAGGTTTAGTTTCATCATTGTTCTCAGGTTTATAACCTATTGGATAATAATCACCATAATGATTGTAATATTCGATTGCTTGCTTGATATCTTCTTTTAGCAAATCTGACAAACTCTCACTAGATAACGCTTTATCAAATATTGCATGATTCGCATCGTAGAAGTCTCTAAGATCTGTAGCCAAATCTTCTTCATTACCTAATAGTTCTTCATCTGGTCCTGCGAACTTTTTGTGAATATTCTCCAAGTCATTCATTTTAGCAATCAAAGTTCTAATCAATGCAATATCTAACTCAGTATAAGTTTTTTCTTCTTTTTCGCCTTTAAGTACAGAATTAATCTTAGCAAAATTATCTTGCATTTGTTCAGCTTCATCTCGAGTTAATGTGATTTTTTCACCGTTGATTGTAATATTAATAGATCCTTTTTCTTTCAATTTCTCGAAATATTTATATCTAGAACATCTCTCACCAATGTCTCTTATATGATGAGGATACATATCGATGAAACTCTCATCTATAGCGCCAGATTTCATCATATTGAATGCGTCAACTAAAGATAAATTATCATCTGATGGCTCAGTAAGTGCTCTCATAGCATCTGCAGCATCTTCTGCTTGTCTTACGGTTGATAAAATTTCTATCTTTGCAACGTCAATTTTAATCTCTACACCATGTTTCTCTGCCAATTCTTCACACACACTAACTAGTTCGCTGTATGCAGTTTCAATTTGAGTAGGATCAATATTTGAATTTTCATTCAACTGATTGATTATTCTTTCTTGCTTCTCAATAGCATCAACAAATTTTGTACTATCACTAACAAAATCATCGTATTTAAAACGAACAAGTTGTAATTTGGCTAATAAATCACTATTATCTTCAGATAAATTATCTTGATTGTTAAGGTATGTAATCGCTGAATCAATAGTCTCCGGAGTAACGTTCAAAGCATTCATTTCAGATAATGTCTCGTCCCATATAGGATCCATTTTATCCTTAATAGCATTGAAACTTGGAGATAATCCCATAAATACAGACTTAATATCTTCTATGTCTTCTATCTGTAGAATACTCGAACTTTCATCTTCTTTCTTTTCTTCGTCATCTAAATTTATTATTGGTTTTATCTTAGTTTCAAGATCTGTGTTAGCGCCTAAACCTGCACCGGTTTCTATTTCTGCTTCTTTTCTAGAAGATTCTTCCGCATTCGCTGGAGTCATTGCTAATACATCTTCTAAATTAAATTCACCGATATCATTTTTGATTCCTTCAATAATATCCATATGATGTTGAAGAGTAGCTTGATCTAATGTGCTAGACATAAAGTCATCAACTTTGATACCATCTTCTAAATATACACCTTGTATCTTAGCGATCAAATACGCCTGCATATTTCTAGATCTATCTAAAAGCTCAGCGTGTCTAGCATCTGGAGGTGCTTGATATCTTCCACTAGTGAAGCTTTGCTGCATTCCCTCTAGTTCAGTATTGATAGCTATACTTCTATTTTGTAATGCCTCGACTTTGTCTAAGTCATTAGCAAATTCATCTTCTGGGAAATACTTAGCGATCATTTTATCTAAAGTTTTAGATTGTCCACGACGTAAAGTTTTCCCCTTAGTTAGACGCTCATGTAGACCTTTGATACTTTTATCGATTTCTTTTCTTTGATCCACTTTCTTATTAAATGCATCTTGGAACATTAGACATTGATATGCATTATATGAAGATACATTACCTTTACCATCTGTAATAGTGAAGCCACTGCCTTCAATAGTAGAGCCAGACATAGTCGCAATTTTTTGTTGAAGAAGCCCACACTCTAGATTTAATTTTTGCATTAATTCTTCTTTAGCTTCTTGCTTAGCATCATCTGATAAGGTAGCATTATTCTCTATCTCTGCTAATTTTTGTTCAGTTTGAGTTCTAATATGTTTTAAACCAACTTCGACTTCTTTCTTAGTTTGGTTGTTAATATCTTGATTCTTATCTAATTTCTTTAGATCCACATTTGTATGCCATGCACTTTTCTTTACAGCATTAGAGATACGATTCACTATACCACGAGCAGTTTCCCCTATCAATATACCAGGAGCAGCCAAAGCCATCGCGGCACCACCCGCGATTACTAGACCAGGAACAGCTATTGCTAATGCTAGACCACCTGTAGAGAAAATTCCCAATGAATAAAGTGCCGCTGTTCCTAACACTTTATAATCTCTTGCCATCGCTTTACCGATATTATACTTAGGGCCACCCTTGGCATAACTAATTTTGCCATCTTTTACCTGTATTTCTACTGGTTTGTTATCTAAAGTCGCATAATATCCTGTCTTTTGACTATTGTCTTCTGTCTCAAAAGTATCGGTATAGATATATCTTTCACCTTTTTCTTCTTTATTTGTTACGACATCTTGAAGTTTTACATTGCTATCTTTATCTAAAATTTCAACTTTATCTAAGACATAATTGCCAGCCTTATAACTTGCTAAGAAATCTTCTCTACCCTCAGTTTGCTCTTGCTCAGCATCAAATGATTCGGCCATTTCGCCTAATTCTCTAACTTTCTTAATCACTCTACAAGCATGTACTTTAGATCCGAATGCATTCGATGTTTGATATAATTCCGCGTTAGCAGCAGTGGTACGTCCCAACTTATGCACGCTACTAATACGAACAACTGCGCCATCTAGATTGAAAGATACATTATTAGCTAATCTTTGTTTCTCAAAATATGCCTTATCTATTATTCTGAATTGTCCATTCGTTAATCTTACCAAATATGCATCTGCATCTGCTGTGTCAGCAATGATATTATATGACTTAGGCTGAAGATTCTCAGCTGATTCGCGGAACATCTCACCATTTTGTAACTTCAAATATGCATTATCCGCCATGACATCTTCCGCACTATGTGATAATGCCAACACTCTCTCGGTAGTATATCTTTCATTGTCTATTGTGAGAGGCTCGATGTCGAGCATTTTACCATCTTCTGATTTTACTTGAAGTTCTAAGCCTTTGATCGTATCAAATTCTTCCGCGGACAACTCTGTTCCCTCAGATATAATCTGATTACCATTTTTAAAGTATAAGTCGGTTATGTTCACTTTTATCAAATGTTCTTGACCTTTTACTCTCACACCAACAAATTCACCATTAGCGCTACGCTTGAATAATTTATTTTGGATAAGCGTAGTACCTTTATCATCGTCTGCTATTGCTTTCTTCTCTACAAAGTTAGGATTAGTAAATCTAGTACCCACTACAATATCATTACCATCTTTATCAAAAGTATGAGTTTCAATCATTCCATTTTCTTTTTTAGCTTCATAGGTAGTCAACTTACAAGTATATGCATTGCGTAGATCAATGGCTTCTATTTCTCTACTTACACCATCTTTGTCTTCATACATATAGACCGCATGAGTGAAATTCTTAAAACTAGGCTTCAATACATTCTCTAATTCGATTAAATTAATTCTCGCCTTAGTCAATGGGTGGATATAATAAATATCGCCAGCTTCCATAATAGTATCTTGAGCATAACCTCTGAGTCTACCAATGAATACAACATCATTGCCAAATCTTCTCTCGCCAGGTGCTAATTCACTTTTATGTGCCAAACTATAGGTACGACTAGCTCCATTAGTTAATGACAAGCTGGATATACTAGTATGATTAGATGAAATATCTGTATGCACCATAGTACGATAAAATAAATCTTCTATTTTAATCCCCATGTCAACAAGCTTAGTGCCACCATATTGCAACTTATTAAAATTCTTAAAAAATTCATCAATAGTTTTAATCTTAGTGTCTGCAGTATCACCAGTCTGGAGATCGTTTAGATAAATCAATTCCCCATCAGTTTTTTGTACAAACAAATCCTCAAAAGAAATATTTTGAGTCTTGTCATATCTTCTAAATGACATATTTGTTATCTTTGTAGGTTCTATTGCAATTCTTGTAGCCATACAGCCTCCTTCAATTTAAATAATTATAGCATATAATTATTAAAAACTCAATAGTTTTGAATAAATTTCTATTCTAGATAAATCTTAAAAATTTTTCATAAATTTAATAAAAAAGCGTTGACAAAGCAAAAATCATATAGTATAATAGACTTGTTTTCAGCATATGCCTCGATAGCTCAATGGTGGAGCACTCGGCTGTTAACCGATAGGTTGTAGGTTCGAGCCCTACTCGGGGCGCCAATTAAGGACTTTAGATTAATCTAAAGTCCTTTTTCATTTTCACAAAAAGTGAGAATTTTTTAATGCAGGAATTGATTTTCTATAATATTTGTGCTACCTTTAAATAATAAAAGAGTACAATATGACAGATAAAAGAAAGCTTTATACAATGGAACAATTAAACAAATTAATTTCAAGAGATTTGATGTTTATAGTTTTTGTGATATAATAATAAAAATTATTAAGGAGAAAATATGAACAAAAAAGCAACTTTATATCTTATTCAAGGATTTATAGGAGCTGGGAAAAGCACTTTTTCAAAAAAGTTTTCTAAAGAAAGGGGTGCTATACACTTAAATCCTGATGAATGGGTAACTAAACTATATAATAAAGATGAATATATGACAGATTGGAATAAATGTTTTGATGCAACAGTAACTCAACTTTGGACGAAAACAAAAGAATATTTAAATAATGGTATCGATGTTATATTGAATATGGGATTTTGGATTAAAAAAGATAGAGATTTTGCAAAACAAGTAGCACAAGAATGTAATGCAAACTATAAACACTACTATTTGTATGTTCCAGATGAAATTCTTAAGCAAAGAATAATTGCAGACAGACCTCCTGAATGGGTTAAAATTCATTTGGAAAACTTTGATAAAAATAAAAAGTTATTTGAAGTTCCGTCTACCGATGAAGAAGTAACCATTATAAATAATTTTTAAACAAAAAACAATAAAGATTAAATGTTTAAGATTTGATTTAACAAATTTGCAACAATTTCCAAAATATCAAAAATTAACGTTTTAATGAGTTTGAAAGTGGGAAATTTGTGAGTGAATTTCACTTAAAATAATGATTGACACGGGGTGAGGCTGATAAAAAACGGAACCCGCTCGGGGCGCCAAATAGACTTAGGATCAAACCTAAGTCTTTTTTGTTTTAGAAAATTTCGTATTTAATATTGATTATCGATATGTTTTGTGCTATTATTTAGATATGAATAATAATTATCAAAGAACATTAACCGAAAGTTTAGTTTTACACAATATATTTCTAGCAGCAGCAAGAAAAATGGTAGAAAAGCCAGATAGAGAACTACGAAAAATAATGCGTGAATATACTAGGGATCATCTTAAACTTGTTACCGACACTTGCCTTCAAGAAGTATGTATCAATGTTACTAAAGAACTCTTCACTCTAATCAATCAGTTGTGGGCATCTGATCCTACTCGATTTGACGAAGGGCTAGTAAAACAAAAAGCATTATTTACCTTAATAAAAAAAGAAATGACAAAAACTGGTGAAAATTTTCCTTTCAATAACAAAGAACTATACAAGCGTATCCGAGAAAGCATTGTTCATAATAGCGAAACTAATCCAAATTTCGTATTTGACCTAACTTCATTTGAACTAAATCTCGGCAAAGTGAAAGGCTCAGACTATATTGTCAAACTTAATGGCAGAGAATTGATTGAATTAATCGAGATCCTAACATCTAATGTCCTACGAAGCACTCCTCATGGCAAAATGAATATTACACCAATCCGTCAAATTGAATACCGAAGCGATATTAGAGACAATATGCGACTATGCAATGATGATAATACTCTAAGAGATTTAGATAATAATCAAATATCTCGCGCTTATAATTATTTCTATTACGTGAAAGAAAATCGAAAGCAATTTGAGAGCGATGCTGATCTAGATGTCGCCATTAGATTCCCTGACTGCGCCAACGAAAATTTCAATGAAAAAGTAGATACTCTCAAGATATTAATGGCAATAGGATCAAATAGTACATGGGATCAAATAGTAGAAAAATTCCCTAAACTCAAAACAAAATTAGGATCTCTGAATTTTTATTTCTCGCTAATATCGAATTTATTATTCACATTGGCATCATCTCAATCTAATGACGAACTCTATAATACTCTTAATGGTTGTATAGCAGGTCTCACTAAAGAAAATGTTCGACACTTTAGGAATGCCCTTTGTCATGGTAGATATTTCCATGATTTCGATAAGACATTCTATTTCTATGATGGTAATAAAGAATTTACATACCAATTCAAACTAACTATCACAGATATTAATAAAATATTAGACAAAGTAGCCAATGGAGCCTTCACTGTCGCTACTATGGACAAGCAACCTAACACTAAATAAATTAATTAAGCAACATAAATCTCGCTTTGTTATATTCGCAAAATAAAAACAATACCAACGCGTATTGTTTTTTTTCACATCTATTCATTTCTTAGAATACTATGTCATAGAACACCTAGTGTTCAAAAAGGAGAAGAAAATGTATTACAATAGATATGACGACAACTGCGATGATAAGAAATATCCATCTCGCGAAAAGGAAAAATGCTGTATTCGTGTAACAGAATATTGCTGTTATCCTAGCTACTACACTGAAGAAAAAGAAGATGATAAATGTGAAGAAAAGCACAGTTGTCCACACAAAAAAGACTGTACCTGTAACAAGAATACAGATCGTCAAGAAGACCGAAAAGAAACTACTAGAAATCGTTGTTGTTGCCCATTATTTAGACATTGGTGTTGGTAGTAAAAAAGGTAGTCAATTAAGACTACCTTATACATATTATACATTAGTGAGTTGATTGTATAAATGATAATTATTTAGTATTCCCAAATAGTTTAATTTAACCAATACTTTTGATACTTCGTTCATGAAGATGTCTTGAGTATCTGCACCCAATTCATCACTAGTAGTATAGAAATCTCGAAGATTGTATGAATACATGTGTTCTGAGTATATTCCGCCTGTATTAGAGTAATATACTGTCATATCTCGATTCTCTTCTCCAATAGTATAATAACTATCAGCAGGTCTAAACAATGAATGTCCTAAATATAGATTTTCATTGTACTTAATACCTAAAATATCTAATAATGTAGGTATAATATCATACGCAGAACTAAATCTATCATTTATTAAATATTCTTTAGCCCTATTAGGGTAATACTCATCAGCATATTCCTTGATCGCACTACTATGAATAATCATAGGAACAGTATTTAACTCCACACTTGTTACATCGCTAGAATCAAATCCCTTGTATCTATTAGTCAATCCATTATAGTATGCATAATGATCTGAGTACAACAATAAAGTGGTATTATCATATACGCTAGTACCATCGTCATATTTATAATCTTTTAATTGCTTAATTATAGCACCTATCGCTTCATCTAATCCCATTACTCCACACTGATAGAAGATCATTTCGTTGCACAACACTGGATCGCTCTCTCCAAATTTATCTACTATATTTTGATACCATTCTGTATAAGTAAGATCTGAATTATTATTTTTTCGCCAGATCTTATTTTTCTTATCATAAGTACAAGAAGAGGTATCTTTTAGTTCCCAAATAGATTTTTCACTATTCCACTCACAATCATCTTCGCCATACATGACATAATCACGATAACGCAAGCAATCTCCATCGTTCTTATCATACACATACGGTCCATGAGATGACACATTGAGATAGAATGAATAGAAATTCTTCTCTTTATAATTCTCTGGTACTAATGTATACATTGCATTTCTAGCGAAATCACCTTCTGCGTCCCAATGATCCCACCATAGATCGCTACCTTTATACACTTTATTTCCATTGCCATCTTTTACAGTATCTTTTCCTAAAACATTATCAAATCCTAGATACTTATGTGTATTTCTACGACGATAAAAACCTAATTCGTTAGAATGAATATAAGAAGTGGTATATCCTTCATCTCTCATAACACTCGGCATAGAATATCCGAATGCATTAGTATCATTATCATAACCAAATCCTAACACATCTGACAAAGATTGACCTACAGGGTATAAACCTAATACAGCAAATGCTTCTGAATAATTTGTCTTAGATTTTGAATAAAAATTAGACGAAATCATAGAAGAATCACTATGTATTAAGTTATAAATATTAGGTGTTAATTCGTCCGATAGGTTCTCAAGCGAGTAATCATACTTACCATCTCCAAATGCAAACCACTCAAGAGATTCCATCATAATCACGACTACATTTTGACCATTAGCTCTACCGAACATTCCATTAGAAATCTGTTCACCATTCACATTATAAGTACCATCGTAAATATTCCCTGAATTAAAATACTCAATAGTTTTAGATTTATGTGCTGAATTGTAATTGTTAGTATTACTCATGATGAGATTGGTAAAATAACCATATGTTCCGAATTTCTGATAACTATTCTCTTTGATATAAGCAGTATTCATCAAGAATGCATCGCTATGAACGAACGCCATAGGATCATTACTTGCAGAAGAATTAATATTATTTCTACTGTCTACACAACAGCCGATTGAGAATAATTGCACCACTAAAATAATAACGATATTATAAATAGTAAAATGTTGTTTTACTTTCACTTTATCTCTATTCGCAGATTTTAGTATAAAGTATCCGATAATAGCAATAGCCAAAAACACTGCTACTAATTGACCAATTACTGCAAAATATATAAAATTAGTAGTAATGGCAGCCATGGCCTCACCACCCAACATCAGCATATCTATAGAGAACAAATCTCCATATATAACTAATAAAGAATAATTAACATAAGTCAGTATAATCTGTATCAAAATCACTACTAAATATGTAATGTACTGAGCTGTATAATTAGGAATAGCATATATCAATAACGAGATAATGCTAATAATAGCCAAATTGTACCAAAAATACTCTGGCATAAAACCAAAATCCAATAAATAAAAAGTAATCACTTCAACAATAAGTGCACTTACGATAAAATATAATGCCAGTGAAAGTTTATTAAAAACAGTCTTAATCATGTGAAATATTATATACTTTGTCGCAATATTTGTCAAGATTATGAAATAGCAATATTTTATAAAATTCGTTGACCTTTTTGAAAATTTTGTATATACTATCATTAATTCAATATTCAAGGAGAGAATTATGAAATTCAAAGCAACAGATCTAATTAGTTTCGTATTAGAAAATCACCCTAATGCAGAAGAGATACTTACCAACTTCGGCTTGCATTGTATATATTGTCCATGTGCCCAGATGGAATCATTAGAAGAAGCCTGCCAAGTACACGAACTAAATGTAGACGAATTACTAACTGCTCTTAATGCTTAAGAAAACAAATTTTCTAACAAAAATATATTTTGTTGGTGGTGCAATTTAAGCAAAAAAAATGGACTAAATTTAGTCCATTTTTTATTACTTTTTAGTTTTGATTTTAGCCTTTTTCTCAAGTTCTTTACGAGCTTTTTCGATTACCGCATTTTCGTTAGCGATCGCCTTATCAATCTCTTGAAGATATAGATCAATATCTACATGATCATTTTTAGCAATGCTGTCTGACTTCTTTGGTCTACCTACAGGACGCTTAGTTGTTTCGATCTTCTCTTTTCTTGGACGACCTACTCCACGCTTTACGACCTTCTTAGGACGACCTACAGGACGCTTCTCGGTAGTCTCTGTAGTATCCACTACTTTCTTAGGACGACCTGCTTTTTTCTTCATCGGTTGCTCTGATACTACCACTTTCTTAGGTCTACCAGCCTTCTTAGGAGTGTCTACGATCTCAACTGTTTCTTTCTTAGGTCTGCCTACTTTTTTCTTAGGTTCAGCATCTACTATTTCTACCTTTCTAGGTCTTCCTGCTTTTTTCTTTTGTTTTGGCTCATTGTCCACTAGTTTCTTAGGACGACCTACGCTTCTCTTAGGTTTAATAGTCTCTGGATCTACGATCTTTCTAGGTCTACCAGCCTTCTTCTTAGGAGCTATAATCACATCTATTGTTTCCCCTGATTCGATGCTTTCATTCTCTTGGTCGGTGGAGTCATCGACCTTAGTTTCTTCTTGTTTTATAGGCTCTAAGTATGGATTGATATAACCTTCTTCATCGTCTTTGATTGGCTCGAAATCTTCATCAGCTTCTTGTTCTGGCTCAGTGTCTAAATCAGTCAATTCTTCTTCGATTGGTTCGTAGTTGAATTTGATTTCTTCTTCTGATTCTATATTGTCTTCAGACTCAAGATTCTCAGGTTCATAATCAAATTTCTCTTCTTCCTCAATCGGCTCATAATTGAATGTTTCTTCTGTTTCAGTGTTGTTAGTTTCTGCAAATTGCTCTGAAATTGGTTCAAAATCGAAACTTTCTTCTTCATTTGTATCATAGTTAAAAGTTTCAGACTCTTGATTAGCAGGTTCTTCGTAATTCACATCTTCATACTCTGGCACATATTCTAATGGTTGTTCACCATTGTCTTGTGGCTCTTCGTATGTTGGAGTAGGTGCTACATAAGATTGTTGATTCATCATATCTTGTACCGCACTTAATTCTCCGCTATTTTCTAATGCTTCAGTCAATTCTTGATGCTTAGCATAGATATGTTCTAATTCATGATCTTTACTAACAATTCTTTCTTCTAATTCTTTAATATTAGCTTTTAGTTTGTCAAATTTTTCTTTTTGCTTCAACTCAGCTTGCTTTTTAGCTTCGTCATAAACTTTACTACTATAAGAACTGAACTCACTCATCATAGCAGACTCTAGATTCTTTCTACTCTCTGCACGGAATTTGTCTACAGTATCTAATTCTGATTGATATGATTGAATTACCTTCTTGTGTCGTTCAGTAGCAGTATCAAATTCTCTCTCTAGATTTCTCTGACGATCCAATTCTTGTTGTTGTTGTTTTTTGAGATAGTTCGCCTCAATACTAGATGATGCTTCTTCTAGTTGCGCTTTGTAGTTAGCGAACGACTCTTTACTAACTTGCATTTGTCTATTGTATTCTTTAGTAATCTCACGATAATTCATATCTTCCTGAGTAATATCTGTATTGATCTGCTCAGTATCTTGATTATACTTCTTACGCTCTGCTATGTAGTTCTCAGCCTCTTGCATCGCTCTCTCTAATACTAGTGATCCAGCCACGCCTGCTTCATCAAAGCTAAATTTCTCATGTTCAATATTCTTTAATCTAGCGCGCTCTAATTCGCGTTGCTCTTCTTCAGCACGTTTTTGCAAATATGCATAAAGAATAGGAATACCACGCTTAATCTCATTCTTATCGAACAATACTTCATAGTCTACATAATCAGGTAGAGTCTTTGTTGCCTTATCGATGTTTACTTCAAAATATTGATAATTTTGATACAAATCGCTCACAATAGCATTATGTCTTAGATCCAAGAATATGGTTACAAGATAATTAAGTAATAGAATAATTACCGGAGTAATAATAGCTTGTTGCAAAGTATACAAGAAACTGATATCTTCACAATACATTGTCAATAAGAAACTTAGAGATGCAGTAATGTATGCAATGATATTCATTACTTTGATATCAATCTTGAAACTACTATTTCTAATTGGATTAGACACACAGTTCTCGAAGGACATATAATGACTAGCATTATTCTCACGATATAATACAAATTGTTGCCATTGTTTTCTTAATTGCTTAGGCACCTTCTTAGACTTCATCTTATTATTAAACGCTACCAAATTATCTTCATTAATCTGTGCATTATCGATGAAATAATTATTGAACATATCAATAGCCTTGATCAATCTAGACTCATATGCTCGTGCTGTCAATATCAATACGCACAATATAGTAGCTAAGAAGAATCCACCAAAAATCACGAATATCTCAGTACGTCCTAAAGGAATAGTTAGAGATATAAAGAAATTGTGAATATCTTTAAAAAAATTATACATATTAACCCCTTGAAATCTCCATAACGGAATTTTCTATAAAGTTATTATAACACAAAGAATAATTAATTACTAATATTTTTCGATATTTTTTTTGATTTTTTATAAATTTTTTTATTTTTTGTAAATTGCTATTTTGCACTATTTTATAGAGTAAAATTGAATTTTCTATATTAATTTTATTTAAATTTAATTATTTGTAATAATAAATATTGTTTTGTTTTTGATTTTTTTGTTGACAATAATGCACAAGCTAAGTAATATAATAATTATTAGGAGATAATATGTTTGATTTATACTTATTATATTATATATTAGGATTCGTGATGATTCCCGGTATTGCACTTGGAGTTTGGGCGCAGACTAAGGTGAAGACTACTTTTAATCAATACAATACTATACAGACCAAGCATGGCAAGACTGCTAGAGAAGTAGCTCGATATATGTTAGATGGTGGCGGTTGCATTAATACCAAGATCCAACATATTAATGGAGAACTGACTGACAATTATAATCCAACTACTGACACTATTTCTCTCTCTGAATCTGTATACAATCAAAATACTATCGCAGCCATCGGTGTAGCCGCGCATGAAATTGGTCATGTATTTCAACACAAAGAAAAATATGGACCTATCAAACTAAGAAAGGTCCTCGTACCAACAATCAATTTCTTAGGATATTTTGTGTGGCCTTTGATCATCTTAGGATTCATATTAGAAATGTCATATTATACCACAGGTGCAGATATATTGATTTATTTAGGCATAGGAATATATGCATTGAATATTGTATTTTGCCTTATCACATTGCCAATCGAACTAAACGCTAGTAAACGTGCCTATAAAATGCTTGTATACACTGCAGAGATGGATACTGAAGAAGCCGAAGGTGTTAAAAAAGTACTAAATGCCGCAGCATGGACATATGTAGCAGCACTAGTAACATCTATATTATCATTACTAAGACTAGTATTATTCATATTCGCTATTCGTGGAGATAGAAGATAATCCCGCTCTAATGTGCGAGAAATTAATCATCACTTGATATGGACTAGTCTTGGAATAGTCAGAATATTTAATAAGGGAGTTGATATGATCTAGAATCACAATATCATCTCCTTTTTTAATATCCAAACCACCTATATCCAGCATAAAACAATCCATACACACATTTAGCACTCTACAACTTTCATTTTTGACCAAAATCTCCATGCCGATATATCGAATGTCAAATCCGTCTGCATAACCTAAAGAAATGATAGCGATACGAGCTTTTTTCCTCGCCACACAGCGATAATCATATCCTATTAATTCTCCTTTTCTGACTGTGCGTATATCTACCACTTTAGACCTGATACTAACCACCGATGAAAACATTTTATCGTCTTGATTATATAGATCGAATCCAACTCTCACCATGTCTAGATGATGATTATGTGATCTATTTACTCTGCTGTTATCTGCGTGGATAATAGGTGAAATTTTGTATTTTGTTAGTATTTTTAAATATTTTTGAAATTTCTTCATCTGTATATTGACATACTTATCATCTGTCGCGAAATGTGTATATATTCCTTCAATGTTGAGTTTAGATTTTTTTATAAGTTTTAGCGCTGTACGTAGTTCTTTTATACTACTGAATCCATATCGATTCATGCCTGTATTAATCTTGATATGGATATCGATTTTCTTTTTTGAACTTATTAATTTTAATGCATCATCTATCGAATTGCATGAATACGAGAAATCCTCATCTATCTCGTCGACTACACCTAATATAAGTATCTTCTTATCAGTCAGCGATCGTAATTGTCTAGCCTCAAAAAAACAAGCCACTCCATAATAATCCACATATCTATCAATAATAGATACCACATTTTCTACACCTATGCCATATGCATTAGCTTTCACCATAGCACATATTAGAGTATTTGGATTATATTTTTTGACTTGTTTAATATTATTTATTAGATTATCTTTTGAGATAATTATCTCATTATTCATAATTATTATTTATGTATTAATCTTCTTCATTGTTACGCGCAAATTCACAACCACAATAGTCTTGTCTATAAATTCCTAATTCCCTACAGATCTCAATACTACGAAGATATCCATTCTCTTTCTTGAAATCCGCATGAAGATATTTGATACCAAATTTTTCTTCTAATCTCTCGCCTAACTCGTTGATAAACTGAGCATCTTTATGTGGACTAATAGATAAGGTGGTAGTAACCATGTCATATCCATTCTCTACCGCATACTGAAATGCTCTATCCATTCGCTGTGCAATACATATTCTACACCTATCCCCGCCTTCCTGATCTAATTCACGTCCTTTCACCACGTTCAAAAATTCATCATGATCATAAGGCATACACACTATCTTTACATTAAGTTTATCAAATTCTTCTCTTCTTCTATTGAATTCATCGTTAGTGTCGATATTAGGATTGTAATAAAAATAAGTAATATCAAAATATTTACTAATTCTCTCTATTACCGCACTAGAACATGGAGCGCAACAGCAATGCAAAAGCAATCTTGGCTTATCGCCAAGATTGCTTATTTCTTCATGCATTAATTTGTTGTAATCTATCTTCATTAGATTGATTATATCTAATACAATGTAATTTGTCAAGACTATGTAGTCTCTTCTACTGCTTGCAAATCACCTAATATTAACATATCCGCATTGCTATACTCATCATTCCAATAATCAAATGTTACTACTATAGCGCCTGTGAGATATACTTGATATACATCAGATAGCCCTTCACCTTCAGGTAGTATTGTCTTGATTATTTGATTAGAATTATTGAGAGCGATTTGGACTTTGACATCTCCCGAACTTGTCAATAATCCGTCAGATACAGATACTTCTACATATGGTTCAGTAACTGACGTAGGAGAAACTATAGATTGATTGAATACAATAGCATTGTCAACTTTCTCGATATCCGTAATCTGCTGTGCTACGTCTGAGATAGCAATACTTAGGCCTAAGACTCTATATCTAGTTTGTTTTAATGTATGGCTAACAACACCACCACTCTCGCTAGATTCTATATCATAACTATAATAAGACTCAATGTTCTTTAGCATATTCTGGAGTGTATCAATAGACATCTTCAGGTCTGTAAATTTAGCTAATGGTTCAGAATCTATATACTTGACCGAACTAGGAATGATCGTATCACTCTTGCAAGTATTCGCCAATGCACCATACCCACTACTATGTCCAATAAGTGTCTCCTTAGTATAGTCTGCTCCTACTATTCCACCTGCGAAATGACCATATAGTTTACCAGACACTTCTACATTATTTAGTGTACCATTAATGTTTCGGCCGATTATGCCACCAATAACTGCTTTTCGTTGATTGTTGATAATATCGCCTTCAAATGCAGAATTACGAACTAGACCGCCTAAATTCAATCCTACTAATCCACCCATAGCGCCTGTAGCCAATGCGTAACTTTGATCTCCTACGACTTTAGCACGATATCTAGTAATAACACCTCTATTCTCACCTACTAAACCAGATGAATATTGGCTACCCTTGATGCTGGCATCTGTGAGTGAGATATTTGCATTGTCTACCTGTACTCTCTCGCCTACGAAACCAAATGCACTACCCACAATATCTCCGATCAATACCATAGATCCAGATACTGAGATATTTCTCGCTTGATAATAGTTATTGATTCTATTATCTACCGACGTTACAATTCTATCATCATTAATATCAAATCCTGTATAAGTATCATAACCATCTAATATACCAGCGATACTACCAGCATAGTAGACATTGGAGATATTGTTTGACTTTGATCCCTGATTATTGATCGAACTATATATATAATGTTGACTAGTAGCGACCACTCGAGTACTATTCACGCCGACATTACTACTAATCATATCCATATCAAAATTACCACGAATGATTCCCGCTAATCCACCGACTGCATTACCACCGACTACTGTGATATTCTCTGAATCAATGTAAATATTGTATAGATCGAAGTTCTCTATAATACCAGCTAAAATTCCCACCGACTGAGTCTTAGTAGCCCATACCGAGCTAGCTGTAAGGGTTAGATTGCGCACTTTGGTATCCACTACACCATCACGCTTCTCCATAGAAGCAAATAATCCTATACTAGACAAGGTATTATTTGACTTAAGTATGATATTACTTAGAGTCATATTGTTACCTTGAATATCTCCCGCGAATACCAATGTACTAGTCTTAGGATTATCTTTCTCGCCTGAGAAGTCAATATCAGCGACTATTCTAAAGTAATTAGTATTCACTCCACCAATAGCATAGTCCATCATATATTCATTCCATGAATTAATGTCATGAACAATGAATGGATTATCTTTAGTACCATAGCGTGATAGATATTCTACATACTTAGTATTCTCACCATCTTCGGTCTCTTCTATTATCTTTTTATAGATAATGTATCTACCGACATATTCATCGCCTTCGCCATCTGGATCAAATTCTTCTCTAATGTTCTCTTTAGTAGACACCAATCTTGGTAATCCAAACTCAAATGTCCACACTGCTCCGTTATTAATATTGAGATTATTGCCGAAGGAATATCCACTATTAATAAACTGAGATCTAGAATTAGAGTATGACACATAGTCTAATCCTTTTTCCACTTGAGAATAGTTATTACTATTCACTATTTCAATACACTCTGTCATTTCACCAGAATTCTGTCCCGCTCTAAAGAACATAAACATATTGTTGTCTTCTCTTTGTCCAGCATTAATGTATGAATAAGATCTCTCTATTCTACCACTATTGGTGTCTACAAATCCTGAGAAATAGTTACTATTAGTACTATAACTGATCTTACTGATAATGCTGTAACAATCAGATACATCTCCCGAATTATTCAATATGAATCCCGCAGATATATCCTTAGCACTCATCTCATAACCATTGTCCAACTCTATGTATGACATAGACACACTACCGCTGTTATCTACAACAAATCCCGCCACCTTGACAATAATACTTGATGAGAGATTTTTGTTGTACGCATATATTTTAGCATTCTTATTATATGACGATGCGATAGTTCCCGCATTCTCATACACCAATCCACCAATGTTAGACTGAGAATATATATTGAGTTCGGTACTTGAATGTGTGATATATCCCGTACTTGAGTTAGTAGCTACCAATCCACCAATAGTCATAGCATCACCACGACTCTCTAATACTGATGCGTGTACTGCTATCGTACCCATTACTTTACAATTAGTAATGATACCATTATTGACGCTAGCGATTCCACCAAAACTAACCGCTGTATAATTCACTGCTGTACTATCTGTTAGATCTTGGTATCTATAAATGCTATTACCCTCTCTTACATAACCAATACTATCTGCAGGATATTCTACTGTTAGATTCTTGACAAGCATTCCAGCTGGAATCTCGCTAAATACACCTAACTTCACATCTGCATTCTCGCTATCCACGAATCCGCGAATAGTAATCTTATGCCCGTTACCATCGAACTCAGTTACATTCACATTGAGAGGAACATAATCATAAAACTCCAAATCTTTACCTAGAGCATAGTAAGTATTCGGTCCGCTCGCCATCTCTGTGAATTCTTTTTCACTAGTGATGATGATTGGCTCTTTCTTACTACTAGGATCGATGAAATTCAATCCATATTCTTGCTTAATAGTAGGTTCCGTACCTTCAGTTGGAGCTGCATTAATAATCCAAAGATTATTTTCTAATTTTAGGTATAGAGATAATATGATTTTTTCATCGCCTACATATGAGATTATGTCATCGCCGTCCTTTGTCTCTTTCACCACATTGATAGTGAGTTGTTTATTACTAGATTGATCTATTGCTCTCATATCGAATTCCACCACGTTAGATGATGGTGATATTTGCTTTTCTGGCACATCATTTCCTGTTGGGTTTAAAGCATCTAGTATATCATATATAGATTTCAACACATTATCTGTAGATGCCTTAGTACGATCATCTGTGTGTCTATATTCTGTGTTATTAGACTCTCTACCATAATAACTAATATCTGTAGGTGCAAAATAGAATGATAAATCTACCGGTCTATTGAATAGTCCATAAATATCACCATTCATGCTTGGACTGACACTAACGCTATGTATTTGATACTCTACTAGAGTGAAATTAATAGTATGTGTTGTTTCTTCATACTCTCCATTCTCTTCTTCTGCTACCGCAGTAAGTGTGAGTTTGATCGTTTTACCTAACAACTCAGCTCTCTTAATAGGATCTCCGACATATTTGAGAATATAGAATAGACCTTGATCAAGTACTAATTCATAATCAGTGCATTCTGTACCATCTGCATAGGTAAGAGTATGAGTCATAGGAGCAGTAGCATCTGTGACATTTATTCTAAACTCAGCATCAGTACCCGCCGCCAAGTATACAGTACCATCGTTAGAGATATTTTGATTGACTCCATTTGGCAATACATAAGTAGTTTCTATCTTAGGTAACATTTTGGCTTCTACCTGCTTAGTCTCTGAATACAAGTTGTATACAGTACCATCGCTACCTAATGCATATGCTGTTACTTCTAGCGTATGCGCCTTAGTAGTATATGTACTCTCTATCATCATCTGAACATAGATAGTATCATCATCGGTCTGAGGATACAATCTAATACCTAATCCATCATCAGTAAATACTAGATCCAATGCTTCTAATTTATCATTCTTCACTTGGATGAATTTAATTAATTCACTACCTGTAATATCTCTAATCTCTAGATAGTCAAAATAGGCATTGATCGGAACCATATCTATACGTAACAATGAACCATTTGGAGATTCTTTGCTAGCAGGTTTGATCATATCTGTTAGTACCCACTCAGTACCATTCTTAGTATAATTATTAATATCTATTTTCTCTATTTTTTGCGGTAATATATCAAATGTTGCTTTAGTCGTAATATCTTCATTCTCATTTGCTTGGAACACCAATTCTATAGTAGTCATTTTATCGAATTTAGACTCGTTTTTAAACTCATTTTCATCAATAATTAGTTCAAAATAAATTGGTTGCACACCATCATCATTTAAAGATCCTATAGACACTACATTAATCATACTAGACACATCTATATTACCTATTAATGCAGACTGCAACAACTTATCTTTAGCATCTTGGTACTTAGATTGATCTAATTGTAAATCAGTCTCTAAATATGCAGTAATAATAGTCCTATCTGCTGGGTACAACAATGCTCCACTATAATTTAGAGATATACCTGTACCACCTTCGCCGATATATAGATCAAATGTGTCTAATTCATTCTCCTCTGTATATATTGATGAATATATATAATAGTCAACTTCGTTATATTTTATTAAGGTATAAGGCTTTACTGTAAATTCAAATTTAGCATTCTCAAATGTATCTAACACTTTGATAGTAAATGGTAAAGTATTGGATAAACGCGAATTATCAATACCAATAATTAAAATGTAGTCAGATATCTCTTTATTAGCCGGCAATGTTACATCATTAGGAGTCGCTACCGATATGTTTAGATATGGATTAGCATTAGTAACATAACTATATCCATCTATCTCTCCGCTAGTATAGTTATACAATAATTTACTCTTACCCTTTGCTATAGACAATGAAGACATATTTGGATCGTTTAGATTATCACTAACCTCATAATCTCCTATAGGAGTAATGACTATTATATCTATCTCAGTAGTAATTGCAGGATTCAATACAGATATGAATTTTAATGTAGTCTTACCTGTACTATTGATACGAATCTTGCCAGCTGACTCTATAGACACTATAGACGGATCTTTTGACTCTATATACAATCTCACACCAGATAGATCGCTAGGAGCATAACCAAATCTAATATAATCTTGAATTGAATGAGTATTGTGTTCATTATTTAAATTATTTAATGTCGCAATATCTATGTCGGCACTATTGAAATCGTAATAATTCAGTACTAGTAATTTATTAATATTTTCTGCTATCGTATAGTTAGGCTCTTTTATAATGTTGCCTTCTTTGTCTTTTATATCGCATGTGCCATCACGCACAACTGCAGAAACATCTGTAGGCGCTACTTCAAAGAGTGAATTTTTTCCACCCTCGTCTCTAGTTACATATATATATCCACCATTGAGAGTAGCTTTATCTCCCCAAAACTTACTGCCATCTCCCCAGTAATCTTTACCTGGAGATGATTTAAAATTGTCGATAGATGTATTCACTAATGTATTGCTTGAATTATCATATTTCTTTAAATACACATTTTGATTCAAAATGCTATTTATCTCAATATCGCCTTTACCCAAGAAGTAAGCATTGAATGTAGCTAGCACATAATTTGCTTCTATCTCATTAGCATTGACTCTGCTATAGTTAGCCAATCCATGTCCATTCACATTGCCATTGGCACTAGAATAAATTATTGCTGATAACTTGTGATAATTGCTAGTGCTAAGCATCTCGGTATTCTCACTCTGAGCCAATCCGACCAATCCTGCCACATTCGTAGTACCCGAAATATCATAATTATTATCAATATCTTCCAATTTGCTATAATCCCATCTATAACTATATACTGATGAATAACTAACGAGTCCATTAGTAGTCTTACCAACTAGTCCGCCAACATTACTATTACCAATTATTGCCACAGCTTTAGTACCATTATTGATCTCTAGTATTGTAGGTACGATCTGATAATGACACTCTGTAATAATGCCTGAATTATTATATCCAATTATTCCACCTACATTATGACGAGCAGAAATTCGTACCGTAGATGTGATGTATGATACTTTGTAGTCATAATCTTCTACTCTTCCAATTGATCCAATAGCATTAAGTTCTTTACCATCAGGACCTTTTAAAAGCGTAACCTCAATCGAGGTATCTGTATCCGCCGTGTAATACTCATTGATACCAATAGCTCCACCTACGTTATCTGTATCCCCAGCATCTATTATGCCTGTAACATATGCATTTGTAATATAGCCTGTATTTTTACCTACTATACCGCCTACCGCTTTTAGCGTTGACAATGCTGTTATATTCACATTCGCTATTGATCCCTGATCTCCTAGACTAACGCTAAAATCAACATATTCTACACTCTCGCTGGACTTAGCAGTAGCCTGAATAGTACCATCATTTAGTCCTACTAGTCCACCAAAATAAATTGTGCCACCTAAGTTTACATCAATGTTCGCTCCTACTTTTGTTTTGTCAGTATATGCTATTAGTCCGACTTTGCTTTCTTTTACCGCATTATGACCGACCAAACCACCTAGATAGACATCTTTTGTAGCAGTAGCTTGACCGCTAATATCTACGAAAACATTTCTTAATTCGCCTATATTGGTACCAATGATACCCAATTTACCTTCTTTATCATAGCTAACGAAGTCAAAAATTGCTTCGAACATAATATTTTCCATTACACCGCCGAATGATGTAATAATATTAGGTAGGTCATTGTGAAGTCTTATACCACCAATAGTACGAACACTTCCTTCAGTGAAAATTCGACCATTAAATTCAGTAATACCCTTGAAATCATGAAGCGACGAGAGATTAATATTGTTCATTAGTTTGTAATTATACTTGCCTTCTATACTAGCAAAATCCTGAGCTGAATGTATTAAGTATGGATACTCTTCACTACCATCGGCTAGACTTATCTTCAATCTAAAGAAGGCATTCTTATATTGATCGCCACCAGGCCCTACACTCTCCATAATAAAGTCTTCTGGGTGATCATAACCACCATGACTAACACTAGGAGCAAGCTTTAATGCGTCTCTAGCGAAGATTATTAAATAATAATCTCCAGGTTCTGCATCTAACTTAGCATTGATAGTATTTCCTGTAATCACAAATTGATCACTAGGCACATTCATCTCGTCTACTACGATCATCTCTACACCAGGGTTGGTTACCAATCCATAAGATGAATAGTTAGTTACTTCTACATTGTACGGATTGTTCTCGCCTAACTTCATATAGATATAACTTTGTCCATTAGTATCTTCGTATGAATGACTATTGAGAATTACTCGCTCAGTGATAATAGGTCTTCTTACTGTTATCTTACAAGTCTTAGTAAATGTACGACCAAATTGCTTGATACTAGCAGTAATTTCTACCTGATATAGAGCATTGTCATTATCTCCATTAAAGGTCAATTCCGCATGAGTATCGGTAATACTATCTTTAATTACCTTATTGCTATTAATTCCCCATTTAGTCTTATTGTCGTCTTGTTGGATTTGTGTATAATGCCATAAATTTTCATCTAATACTAAATCAAGATACATTTGACTATCTTCTTTGTCAAATACTCCCAAATAATCTCTAGCATACACAGTATCTGTAGATCTATCTAGACTAATATCCGTGTCTTTTATCTCATCATATATGAAGAAATACATATCATAAGTTATAGGTAAAGATTCTCCCTCTGTCAAAACGTCAGTATATGTCTTCACTGATACTTCTGCTGTCAATTTGACAAATCTAATACCGCCAATATACGTGCCTTGCTTGAAACTAATATTAGCATAATTCTCTGTAGCACTAGTATGACTACGACTAAAATATTGATCTATTCCGTTTATATTAGCAGGCTTAAATTCATTATCATACTTCACCATATCATATTCAAATGCATAACCTTCAATGAATCCCATCTTCTCAGATGCTTTCAAAGCATCAGTTAGCATTATTTCTATATCGAACGCTCTACCCGAATTAATTATATACACATCATAGAACGGACTAGGCTCGTCAGACAAAGGCTCTACGGGCTCTTCTCCGTACTCTGGCACTACAGGCGATACCACAGGATCTGGCGTACTAAGGTACGTATCATATAGTCCACTATTTTTGAAGAACTTATCATCAGTAGGTAAATCAATTAAATCACTCAATCCTGCATCGGAAATAGTTTCGTAAATATATATATTAATACTCTTACTAAATCCTGACGCTGGCTGAATGAAACTAATGGTATATTCGCCCACATCTGTAGTATTGTAATATTTTAATTTAATGTAACTAATAGTCTCATGTCTAACTAAACCACTATTACCAACAGTAACACCATCGCTCAATATCAAAGGATTATTTTTATTAGAATCTGCAGTTACACTCAATTCAAAATCAACATTATTTACAGTATTCTTATTAGGACCTTTAGCACTATCACTAGATAAATAGAGATAGTAATAAGGATATTCCACACCATTTAATACAGGTAGGTTATTTCTATTGATATAAATCTTAGATGCATTCTTCAATACATTCATTGCCGGATCTTTAATTGTTTCGTATTTAGTATCATTACCAAGTGCCATATACACGTCTAATGCTTTAACACCTTCCATTCTATTAACATTTACATTGATATGTTTTGATTGTGCTGTAGATAAATATGTATATCCCAATTCCTCTTTACCATATTCATTAATGGTCGACACCACAAATTCTAGATCACTTATTGGCTTAGTGAGATCATCAGCAAGACCTTTCGTAATAATGTATATCTTACTATTATTGTCTATTGGTTCAGACACCATATTCTTTCCATTCCAATAGAATCTCACTCTCTCATCTGTCTCTAAATGAAAATCTAACAAATATCTACTACTGCCTACAGCCTTGGTATCTCCATTTTCTAATCTGAATTCAGATGCGTTTGTAGTTTCAGTGAATGTATCGTTTAAATATATATTACCATCATTATCGATCAAATCAGCACTTATCACAATGCGGATTTTATCCATACCATCTAATACTGGCGACTCTCCAAATGTAATAGACTTGAATGTGAATTTTTTACCTAACGTACTATCTTCATAATAGTTGTACACATCTATTTCATAGTTGCGCACATCTTCACTATCAAGTTCATAATCTATCAGATCTGAACCATCTGACATTTCGACAGTATTAGGTCTCATTACACCTTTTACGTACAGTTTTTGTGATATTTCTTGAATTTCACCCACATAACCATTTGGAACAATAGACACATTTATTTCCAAAGGATTATTAGTATGCGCTGTAGCACTGATCGCTACCACACCATCTCCTACCACACTAGTCATTATGTTATTACTTTCACCATTTGAGTCATCACATTCCGCATTAACTGTATAATATTCTAAATATGTACCAATGTCCACATAGTTTGATCCATCGAGATACTGTACTCCAACCATGTAAGATCTCAAATCTACATCAGCATCGCCACCATTAGCTAATAAATATATAGGATCTTCTATTGAACCATATCCGATATACTTATCCACATCTTCTGGAGCTTCTTTTGACACCAATCCAATCTCTTCGATACCATCAATGAAGTGTATTGTAATAACTTCGTTTTCATATTTTGTATCTTCATAACCATGCATTGTGGTTATTGGATAAATTTTTACATTGCCCACGCCGCAATCTTCAGCAAAACTAAATCCAGAATAATTTAGATCTTGTGAATCTCTTTTTATCGGAGTTATTCCCGTAGGCAAAGTTTCACCATCTTTCAATGCAAATTGAATTTTATCAGTACTACCGGTAGGATACATTGTAAGAATTTGTGTGAAATCTATATATCGAGATTCTTTGTTAGAGATATCCACCACATATTTAGAGTTATTAACATTAATATTTTTGGATTTCTGGTCAATAGTCAAATCAATAGATTGCGATTTATTAGATGACATATGTCTAACAATCAACTTTGCATTATCACTTGCGCTATTAGCTTCGACTCTAAATGTATACAACGAGCCTACAAGCGAGTAATTAGATACAGTAATCAAACCTTCCGGCTCAGATCTCACCTCAATCTCGCCAATATGTTTCTTTTCAATATCTGAAAATCTAACACCCATATCTATACCGCCAAACTCATTATCATCATCGATCACAAAATTAACACTTTCTAATGTTTCGCCTGAAATAGATTCGAATGTCATCTTTAACTTCGAGTACTTATCACCACATGCTGTCAAAAAACAACACGACACCATCGTTATCAAAATTAATAATAAGCTACTAATTTTTTTCATATTGACCCCTTAAGAATAATTTAACCTAAAATGCTGTAAATATTTTAATAAAATTATTTTATATAATTATAAATAATTAAGTCATTATTTGTCAAATAAATATAGCCAAACACTAAAAATAATTCATTAATAATTTTCAGATTTCAACATAAATAATTATCGTTCAAAATATAATTAATTATGAACAATCAAAAAGAACAAAAAACTGAAAATAAAAATCAACACCTTACACTTATTAACAAAAGCAATCTAACAATATCAGGAACAAACAAAGTAATTAGTATCAAACCTGATCTAATCCAACTTGACACCAATCTAGGCGGAGTAATTATTGGTGGAAACAATCTAGAATTAAGCAAACTAGACAATGAAACAAGCACCGCAGAAATCATAGGAACAATACACTCTATTAGATACACAGAACACAAAGAAAAGGAATCTTTATTTAGGAAAATATTTAAATGATATTCTCTTCTTTAAATCAATTTAATTGTTCTTTGTTATTTCTTTTTATTGGCATTACCTGCGGAATTATCGCTAATTTATTTAGTATTATTTTTTTGAAAAAATATCAAAAAAATGTAATAAAAATCATTTTTGATAGTGTTTTTTATGTATTTTTTGGTATTTTATTTATTTTTTCTATAGTTTATTTTAATTTTGGCATATTTTCATTCACTCTTCTTTTCATGTATATTTTAGGAATATATTGGATTACAATTCTTAATCATAAAATAGTTGTCTTTTTTGAAACCAAGTGGTATAATCATATCAAGAATAAATTATCAGAAAGGAAGAAAAGATTCAGTGAAAGAAAACTTAGGAAGAGTAAAGCTTGTGATATTCCTAGCGATCCTAGCAGTGCTAGCACTAGTCGGCACCCTAGTATTCCAACTAGTATCAATACACAAGAATAATGAAATTATCAAAACTCAACAAGCACAAATAGAAGAACTAAAGCAACAATTAGAATACTACGAGAACAATGGCAGTAATTATAATGGCGATGAAATAATAGTAGGAGATTAATATGATTATTACAGTTACAGGTAAACCATGCAGTGGCAAAGGAACAGCGTGCAAACTTATCGCTAAGAATAAAAATTTTGAATACATATCTACAGGCGACATGTTTAGAGAACTCTCTCAGCAAAGTGGACAAGACATATTAAATTTCCAAAAAAACGATAACATTAAAGATATAGACAAGCTCATCGACGATAAGATCGCCGACATCGGTAAGACCCGACTAAACGATAACATAATTATAGACTCTAGACTCGCTTGGCACTTTATCCCAGACTCATTTAAAGTATTCATAGATGTAGACTTAGACACCGCCAGCCAACGACTAATGTCTTCAAATCGCAATACCGAACAAACTACCAGCTTAAACGAATCTATGCGATTATTAACAGAGCGCTGGAATCTAGAAAATTCACGTTATCTAGAACTATATGGCATCAATAATTTAAATTTAAATAACTACGATTTTGTAATATCTAGCAACAA
>JBKSNA010000032.1:0-13106 GCA_046882085.1 Clostridia bacterium | reverse complement strand
ATAAAAATAAAAAAATTAACAAATAATATTTATAATAAATAAGTTTAATATTTAAAATTAAAATAAAAAATTAAAAATATTTTTTAAAATTTGAAAATACCAATAAAAATAATTAAAAATTAAATTAATTATTTAAAAATTATTAAAAAATCCCTACATAAATGTAGAGATTTATTTTTTATAATGCAACTGATAATTCTTTGTTTCTTTTTTCATTATAGGGACTTAGGATTACTTTGTTTTCTTTTAGACTAGATTTTACATCGATTACTCGTTGATTGCTAGAACCTTTGAATCTCAAGGTGATGTCTTTAAGATCAATTTTGAATTCTCCGTCGACAACTATATCAATGTATGATAACAGTTCTTTCGTCCAAGGACAATGTGCACGACTAGGAGAGAGAAGTTCACTATCGAATAAGTACCCTGTGTAGCACCAAATTGTTTTGTCAGGATAAATAGACTTTACTCGTTTTACAAATTCTAATAATCCTTGCTGATTTGCTGGTTCCATTGGTTCGCCACCAAGGAGTGTTAGTCCATTAATGTAATGAGGACTCATTGATTTGATAATTTTGTCTTCTATCTCTTTTGTGAAAGGTTTACCAAAATTAAAGTTCCAAGTTTCTTTATTAAAACAATGTGGACAATGATGAGTACAGCCACTCACAAATAGAGAGGTTCTAACGCCCTCTCCATTCGCTATATCGTTATATTTGATATTGGCATAATTCATCGCTTAAACCACCTTTATTAATCATTTTGCTATCGCAAAACTTTATAAAATCCACATTTTTAATTATAAATGCAATACTCTATCTCTTATCTCTTGAGTTCTGCCTTGATTCCAGAACTGACTGCCAATGTATCCGCAAGTACGACGGGCAACATTCATCTTAGTCTGATCTAAGTTGCCACAATTCGGGCATCTCCAGATAAGTTTGCCATCTTTGTCTTCTTCTACTGAGATCTCGCCATCATAATTACATACTTGGCAGTAGTCAGACTTTGTATTGAGTTCGGCATACATAATGTTGTCATAAATAAATTTAATAACTTGAAGTACCGCTTCGATATTATCTTGCATATTAGGTACTTCGATATAGCTAATAGCGCCACCTGGACTTAATTCTTGGAATTCACTCTCGAGAGCAAGTTTTGAGAATGCGTCAATATTCTCACTAACGTGAACATGGTAACTATTAGTAATGTAATTTCTATCAGTAACGCCTGGTATAATACCGAAACGCTTTTGTAATGTTTTAGCAAATTTGTATGTAGTACTCTCTAGCGGAGTGCCATAGAGTGAGTAATCAATATTCTCGGCTAATTTCCATTTCTTTGTATATTCATTGAGTTTTCTCATGATCTCTAAACCAAGAGTTTTGCCTTCTGGTTCGGTGAGTTTCTTACCATTAAGTGCGAGTACTGTTTCCCATAGTCCAGCATATCCAAGAGATAAAGTAGAATAACCACCATGTAGATATTTATCAATAGTCTCACCTGGAGCAAGTCTAGTAAGAGCACCATGTTGCCATAATATTGGAGCTGCGTCTGACATTGTACCTGTTAGACGTTCGTGTCTGGCTTGTAATGCACGATGGCATAATTCCATACGTTCATCGAAGATTTCCCAGAATTTCTTCATATCCTTGTGAGCTGATAGGGCAATATCGATTAGGTTGACTGTTACTACGCCTTGATTGAATCTGCCATAGTATTTTGGTTTGCCATTTTCATCAATGAATGGAGTAAGGAAACTACGACAACCCATACAAGTATAACAATGACCATCGCCATTCTTGTCTACTTTTAGTTCTAACATTTTCTTCTCACTAATGTAGTCTGGTACCAATCTCTTAGCGGTACACTTAGCAGCGAGTTCGGTTAGATAATAATACTTACTATCTGGGTGAATATTGTTTTCTTCTAATACATATATAATTTTAGGGAATGCAGGAGTAACGTAGACACCTTTCTCGTTCTTGACACCTTGATATCTCTGAAGAAGTGTTTCTTCGATAATCATAGCTAAGTCTTCACGTTCGCGCTCGTTCTTAGCTTCTCCTAAATACATAAATTCTGTAACAAATGGTGCTTGTCCATTAGTAGTCATAAGTGTAATTACTTGATATTGGATAGTCTGAACACCACGATTGATCTCTTTTCTTACTCTTTGTTCTGTAATTTTGTGAATAATCTCATCGTTGTAAGGAGCGCCGGCTTCTTCAAGCTCTTTTGCTACTTCTTTTCTGATCTTTTGTCTACTTACTTCTACGAATGGTGCAAGGTGAGCAAGGCTTATACTCTGTCCGCCGTATTGGCTAGAAGCAACCTGTGCTACTATCTGCGTAGCGATATTACAAGCAGTAGAGAATGAGTGAGGTCGTTCGATAAGAGTATTAGAGATAACAGTACCATTCTGTAACATATCTTCTAGATTCACTAGGTCGCAGTTGTGCATACGTTGTGCGAAGTAGTCTGCGTCGTGGAAATGGATTAGGCCGTCTTCATGTGCCTTCCAAATATCTGCTGGTAGCAAGAATCTTTTGGTCAAGTCTTTGCTCATTTCACCAGCCATATAATCACGTTGTACGCTATTCACAGTAGGATTCTTGTTACTATTTTCTTGTTTTACTTCCTCATTTTGACAGTCAATTAAAGAGAAAACCTTGTCGTCGGTAGTATTCTTTTGTCTAGCTAATGCTCTATTGTATCTGTAGGTAATATAGTGTTTAGCTACTTCAAAAGCTCCCTCTGCCATAATGGCAAATTCTACCATGTCCTGAATTTCTTCTACGCCTACCGCACGACCCATATTCTCGCACTTGGCAGTAACATCTGTAGCGATCTTCAGGATTTGATCGTCAGACAATCTCTTAGATAGTTCATCGATGTTGTTGTTAGCGTTGGTTACCGCTTTCTTGATTTTGTCAGCATCGAATACTACTTCAGAGCCGTTTCTCTTAATAACTTTCATACTTTCTCCCTTCCTTAGTTTATTTCATTTTCAAACAAAATTCGTTCTTTGTTTGACTTTACACGACCATTATACTATAATGATCATATAAAATGTGTTGTTTTTACAACAAAATGAGGTTTTTATGGAATATTTTGAATATTTGAATAAAACTAAACTTTTTAACATGGCGTCAGAGTTTGAATGTCAAGCAATGATGTTCTGTTTCAAGACTAGATTCAAGACATTTTATAAAAATGAAGAGATTATATGTCAAGGCAACCCTATGGACGAAGTGGTGTTGATCCTAAAAGGATCGGCTATAGTAAAGAATGTGGATAGTCTAGGAGATATATCTATAGTTAGAAAAATGAGAAAGGGAGATGTCTATGGGATAGAGTCGGCATACAATGTGGACGAATCTTATAAAGACAGTGTTGTGGCGAGCGAGAAGACGTTGGTAATGTTCATGAATAGACATAGATTGATTACTCCATGTGGCAATAAATGCAAGCGTCATGAGATAGTGTCTAGACATTTGGTGCAGATGCTCGCTGAAAATAATCTAGAACTCTCAGAAAAATTAACACATATGTCTAAGAAAACTATTAGGGATAAGTTGATGTCATATTTTACTACAATGGTTAATAAAGCGAATAGTACATATTTTGAAATTCCATACAATAAGACAGAACTAGCAAACTATCTATCGGTAGATCGTAGTGCCATGTCTACAGAGCTCGGCAAGATGAAAGCAGAAAAGATAATAGATTTTGATAAAAATAGGTATCATTTAATAAAAAAAGATTATTAATCATTGACTTTTAATAATCAATATTATAAAATTTATTTAATTTTACGATTTTATTATACTAAATTACAATTACTAGCAAATAGATTTGCCGTTTTTTGCGTAAATGATAAGAAATTATAAGTAATAAAACAGTAGAGAATATAAGGAGGGGGAAATATGACAAAAGAAAAGTTCGGCATTAAAAAGTATTTGAAGAAATATTGGTATGCTATTACATTGTATATCATCTTCTCATTGATCGCGAGTGGTGGTGCGATAATGTATACCTTAGGATTCGCTGAGATGATTGAAGAGATCACTGCTGGAGCATTTGGTTTGGCTATCAAGATCGGATTCTTCATTACTTCTGTGTTGGTTATTGAGCGCGGGTGCTGGTATGTAGTGAATTACATATATTATAAGTACAGCGGTATCATTATGGCTGGCATGAATCTAGAACTCGCTAGTCAGATATTTAATTTAGACTCTAAGACATTCAAAAATCACGATACAGGTACATTCGTACAGCGAATAGTTCAAGATCCAGAGCGCGTGGTAGAGAAACTGTCTGGTATCGTGGACGCTATTACTAATATTATAACTAATGGTATAATGATGATATATATCTGCACATTGAATATCTATATAGGATTGTGCTTGATCGCTCTCATGTTGGTATGTTTCGCCTTTGAAAAGATTAGGACCAAAGTTAGACGAAAGAATCGCGGTCAGATGAGAAAGGATTATGATGCTATCAATTCTCTTACTCAAGAGATCGTAAGAAGTGAGAAAGATATAAAATCGCTTGGATTAGAAGATAAATTGACCGAAGTGTCTAGATCTTCGTACGAAAAGTACAAAAAATCAAATTACAAGTTTAATAGAGTGGACTATACTCTATGGTCTACTAGATCAATGCTCATTAGAGTGTGTACTACATTGATATTGGTATTTGGAATAGTGTTGATGGAGAAGGCATTGCTCACATTATCGGCATTTATGATAATATATTCTGGACGTGGTGCACTCCATGATATTGTGTGGTATTTTGGACACATCTTTGATTGTTTGGTAGATATCAAGGTATCTACAGGAAGAATGTACTCGCTATTCGATGAGAAGGAATTTACTACTGAGAAGTTTGGCAAAGTGAAGTTGGATAAAGTAGTGGGTAGAATCGAATTTAAGAATGTGGATTTCACATATAGAGATTATGAGTATTCATACGATGATAAGAAAGACAAAAAGGACAAAAAAGATAATAAGGCACAGAACAAACTACATAGAAAATTGGTGAGCAAGACTAAGATTTTTGAAAATTTGTCATTCAAGATCAAGGCAAATCAGACTGTTGCTTTCGTAGGCAAATCAGGTAGCGGTAAGTCTACGATCCTTAATATAATGTCAAAGATGGATCTAGTAGATAAGGGCGAAGTACTAATTGATGGAATTAATATTAATACATTGGATAAGACATCTCTTCGTGGAGCGATTTCATTAGTAAATCAGTTTCCTTACATATTCGATATGACTATTAGAGATAATCTTCAACTCGCCAAGCAAGATGCTACTGATGATGAGATATGGAATGCACTGAAACAAGCATCATTATATGATTTCGTCAAGGGACTAAAGAATGGACTAGATAGTAAGGTCGGCGAGAGTGGTATCAAACTCTCAGGTGGACAGAAACAACGACTAGCAATAGCTAGAGCAATGCTTAGAAATTCACCTATTATCATTTTCGATGAAAGTACTAGTTCATTAGATAACTTCGCACAAGAAGACATTAAGAAGAGTATAGATAATTTAAAAGGAAAATCCACAATAGTAATAGTGGCACATAGATTATCGACAATAAGAAATGTGGACAAGATATTCTTCTTAGATGGCGGTAAGATTGTGGACAGTGGTACATTTGATGAATTGTACGAGAACAATGAATTATTCAAGAGCATGTTCTTGATGGAAGAAAAAAACTAGCAAAATGCTAGTTTTTTTTAATCTTTCGCTATGAAGAATAGTGCTAGTAGTCCTGGACCTGTATGACTACCAATTACTTGTGTGAGATCTACAATATCTGGACGCTTACCAATAGATGTTTCTAACATATCGGCTAAAACTTTAGCTTCGTCTAAACATACAGCATGGGCAATGTATACATATTTATTATCTGCTATGGTGCTAGCACAGATGTCTGCTAGTTCGGCTATGGATTTCTTTCGGGATATTACTTTTTTGAATCCTATAAGTTTTCCTTCATCGTTAACTTTTAATATTGGTTTAATATTGAGTAGAGAACCTAATACTCCACTAAACTTGCTTACGCGTCCACCACGTACTAGATATTTGAGTTGCTCTACAGTGAATATTGCACGAGAACTATGACGCATTTCAGTGAGCGCATTATAAATTTCATCTATTGATTTGCCTTCACGCATCATGTCTTCAGCGATAAGAACAAACAATCCTTCGCCTACACTTGCATTTAAACTATCGAATACTAAGATACGATTTTTGTTTGTTTCATTGAGTTCGTTAGCTATTCGCATAATAGTAGGTGTATTGCCACTAAGTGCCGATGAGAAACTAATATGCAATATATCTTCACCTTTAGTGAGTAGGGATTCAAAATATTCTCTAGCAGTTTGTTCATTGATCTGAGCAGTCTTTGGCTCAGAGCCATCTCTCATCTTTTGGTAAAATTCTTCAGGTGGAAGTTTTTCGCTTAGGTCGTCGTAAATCTCTCCATCCATATATATTTGGAGCGGTATCATAGAGATATTATGCTCCTTGTAATAATCTATTGGTAAATTTGCGGTTGAATCTGTACTTAATATCATTTTATTTCTCCTTTATTTTTAATTTAACTAATGTTTCCACACTCTTAGTATTAGGGAACATATCGAATGGGATAACTTCTTGTATGTTATATTTTTTGATAAGTATCTTTAGGTCTTTAGCTAGTGCAATAGGATTGCATGATATGTATATAATTTCATCTGTAGATATATTGGACAAAACTTTTTCTCCACAGCCTTTCTTAGATGGATCTAGTACTAGGATATCTGCATCTTTTTGTCTAGATATTTCGATATTAAAATCACCTAATATATTAGTCATATTATCGATATGATTTATCTTTTTTAGTTCTTCTGCGCTTTTATGAGCGGATTCATTAATTTCTATACCTATTGTATGTAGGGATACACTAGATATTGCCGCTGTGAGTAGTCCTTGACCGCTAAATCCATTGATTACACGACTATCGGGTTTGATATATTCTAATACTTTGGAGTATATTTTGTCTTGTATATCTATATTAGTTTGATGAAAACTCATTAAATCTACAAAATAAGTCAATCCATAATTGTGTATTTCAATATTCTTTATTCCTGCAATATGTATTACTTTACCACTAAGCACCACAGAATCTTTTCTCTTATTGATGATTAGATATAGTCCGATATTGGTATTATCTAGGATGGTATAGAAGTCGGATATGTCAATATTGTCTTTTGCTACTATGCCAATGAGTGTTTGGTTTTCTATTGATCTAATTACTATATTCTTGAGTTTTGATCTAGTGGCGTTATCTAAAGAAGCTAAATATGTTCTAAACTTTGAATATATATGTTGAATATTATTATTGGCTAGCATGCATTGATCGATATTGATAATATCTTTAGTGCCTTCGTGGTAGTATCCGCTATGATCTAGATCAATATTGATAGATATCTTATTCCTATACTTATATTCGTGATCGCAAGCAATAGTAGGACGAACATCTGTATCTATATTTGCGATTTTTTTAATAGTTTTTTTGACAAGAGTTCGCTTGAATCTGAGTTGTTCATCATATGACATATGCTGAAGATCACAACCGCCACACTTGGCGAAATACGGACATGGTGGATCTATTCTATTAATGCTTGGTTCACAAATGTAATTAACGTTAGCAGTGGCGTAATTACCAAAATCTTTAACAATATCTGCATCTAACTCTTCATCAAGTAGGGCATTAGGGATTAGCAATATTTTGCCTTCAGCCTTGCCTACTCCTTCGCCATTCATTCCATAATCAAATATTTTTGTTATCATAAGGTCTTGATATATCCTTTTAATCCAGAACTAATTAGGCAAGTCATGTGTTCGCATAGAGTAGATAGATCTCCTTCGATATCTCCTTTGAACCATTGAATATATATAGCGAGAATACCACTAACTATATAATGTATAGCAGTCTTGAATCTGTCTAGATTAGTGATGTATTTCATTAATTTGAAATTATTATATATAGATGCGATAATGTAGTATTTGATCTTGTCCATAATGTTGCAGTTATCACTCGCGTTAATAAGTAACTTGTAGTAATCTAAATCTTGAGATAAAATCTCATTTACCTTAGCGATAATCACTGCTGGTAGATTATCTATATCTACTGAACGAAATTCTTTTTCTAATCCTTTGAAGTTTTCAGATAGGGTGATATTTACAAAATCAGATACTTCATTGATGTTTTTGAAATGGAGATAGAATGTGCCTCGATTGATTTTGGCTTTGTCTACTAGGTCGGTAACATTTGGTTGAGTATTACCACTAGATAATAATTCTAGATATGATGTAGAGATTTTCTTTTTTGTCTCTATTGCGTTCTTATATGTTTTCTTGGTCATGTTTATTATATTACAAAAAATAAACAGATATGTCAAATAATGTTCAGAATTTTTCGATAATTTTATAAAATTTTAGACATCTGTTCAAAATTATTTGATTATTGCGAGAAAATATTGTATTATATCAATAATAGACAAGTGTCTAAAATCTAAGGAGAAAATTATGAAGAAAGTAGCATTAGTAACAGATAATTCTGCATATTTGACAGAAGAAGATCAAAAGAAATATGGTATTGTTAAGTTGTTGCCAATATCATTCATCGTAAATGGTGAAGAATATTATGAGAATGTCAATATGTCTTATGAACAGTTTTATGAATATTTAGCAGACAAGAAGACTGACGTGTCTACCTCTCAACCAAGTATTGAGATGGTAAAAGAAGGCTGGAGAGAAGTGCTACGTGATTATGATGAGATAGTATATATATTATTATCTAGTGGATTAAGTGCGGCGTGCAATACCGCTCTTAACGCTAGTCGAGAAGAAGAGTTTGAAGGCAGAGTATTCGTAGTCAATAATCAGAGAGTGTCATTACTAAACAAAGCAGCGATCATCGAAGCTAGTAATATGATTAGAGAGGGTAAGTTTGCCCGTGAGATCAAGGATCATCTAGAACTCACCAAGAATGACAATGGTGTATATATTGCTGTGGATACGTTGAAGTTTTTGAAAAAGGGCGGACGTATTACTCCTACCGCGGCAGCGATCGGTACATTATTAAATATCAAGCCAATTCTTCAAATTCACGGCGGTAAATTAGACTCATTCGCTAAAACTATGTCTATGAAACAGGCAAGAGCGAAGATTTATTCTGCGATTAGGAAAGAAGTAGAAGAGCGATTCCCAGAAGAACTCAAGAATGGACAAGTTTTCTTAGGGATAGCTAATAGTTACCCAGACCAAAAAGATCCAGAGTTAGATGTTATTCGTCAAGAGATTAGGGAGAATTTATCAGATATACCATTATTTAGCGACGAGCCATTGCCTTTATTTATTGTGTGTCATACAGGACCAAATGCTTTAGGTATTGGATATGTTGTGCAACGTACGGGCGCATTGTTAAATGATCTAAAATAGAGAGAGTATGAGAGTAGAAGAAATAGTTATCAACAAATCGAGATTCATCGCGTATAGATATGATCTAGAGAGTCTAGATGATGTGAAGAATATATTAGATATGCTCAAAAAAGAACACAAGAAAGCTACACATATTTGTTTCGCGTATGTATACAACAAAGAATGTGTCAGTGAAAAATGTAGCGATGATGGCGAGCCGGGTGGGACTGCAGGGTATCCTATACTAAATGTAATTAAGAAGAAAAATCTAACTAATACATTTGTGGCAGTGGTAAGATATTTTGGCGGGATCAAGTTAGGCGCGGGTGGACTCACCAGGGCATATACTAAGTCTTGTGCTAGTGTGTTGAATGAAAAAAATTAGGACAACAAGTCCTAATTTTTTTTATTCTGATTATTGATATCAGATTAAGATATTGGTTTTAGATCAGATGCTTTCACGTTATATGATGGTGTATCAATGATAGTACCAGATCTGTTTAACTTAATACTGATACTATCACCAGCACGAACAGTTAGTAGAGATTCTCTAAATTCATATTCGCGATCAAATGTAATACTAGAAGAGTCGTCGCCTCTAAGAATGGTCATGCCGAGTATTATATCGCCTTCAGTAAGTCCGAGCTTGTTGCCAACTCGATCGTCAGTAACAGAATGAACTATACATTGATCAGTAATTTTTACGGTGTTATCAATATATTCAGCCTTGCTATTTTCTGCTGCTACAGTGATGTCAAAATACAATTTTTGTACATAACTAGTGGTATTAGTAGATTCGTAATAATAAATAAGATTGTCTGCTACCTTAGTGATATTATCGTATGGTAGAGCATAAGCGATATTATCGATCTCTTCGTCGATATATTTTGCATTAACTATACCGATTAGATCGCCATACTGATTGAATAGTCCACCGCCAGAGTTTCCACCATTGATGGCAGTATCAATTCGGAGTACTCTAAATTCGCAATTAGTAATTTCGTCTGCTCCCTTCATGCTTATTTCTTCGCTGACCACAGATATGATTCCAGATGTAACACTTATTCCTTCAATATTTGGATTACCAATAGCGATTGCTGTCTCTGCTAATTCGTATCCTTTTGATATAGTCGCTGGTCTAGCTTCGTCATTGATTGCTAGTAGATCATCAGTCTTGACTCTTAGTACTGCGATATCATAATTCATTGATCCGCCAATGAATTGACAAGATACAGCATCATCACTGTAACTAATGGAACCATTTTGCTTAGAATATGCTTGATTAGCACCATATTGGAATAAGTGGATTTTATTAGCGATTTTATTGCTAGTGATAGATTCTCTATAATATACTACATGGTAATTGGTAATAACATAACTATAATCATCATTCATCTGATAGATCACACCTGCTCCACCAGCCACAGAGGTATCTGAGATGCTAGTAAATTCGGATATAATGCTTACAGCAGATTTCATAGCTTTTGCGCTTGCTGAACTGATGAGTGAATCTATGCCAAAATGTTCTGCCAAGAAGTCATAAAAGTCTAGTCCGTGAGTATTACAGTATTCTTCTATGCTCTCTAGAGTTAGATCTTCTCCATCTTCACCATTAGCATTAATGATAGAAGTTGTTCCATCTGAATACTTGACAGTATAGATATTTTCTGACGTTTCTACTATATCTATAACAACCTTAGCATCAAATAATGAGCAACCTCCGAATAGTACAACGCAAGGTAATATTATTAAAACTAATAAAAGTATTCTAAATTTTTTCATTCTTTCCTCTTTTATATTATGTTCCATTGATTAATATTAAATCTATTATACTAATAAATTTTAATATTGACAACAAATTCTACTAAAAATATTTATTTTCTATGTGATTGAAGGCTGTAATTAATGGTGTATAAGAGATGAAAAAATCCACCCAAAAGTGGATTTTTAATTATTATCGTAGGTTATTTTCCCTTTTATTGAAGGTCTAATTACAGAGGTTTGTTGTCTAAACTTGTCCATAATATTAGATAATATTCCTTCACGAGCAAAAGAAAAGTGTTTGCTATTACTAATGATCACATGATCGTCTAGAGATACATTAAGAGCGGTACAGGCATTATAGATTTTCTCAGTGGCAAGTATATCTTCTTGGCTAGGATTAGGCTCTCCGTTCGGGTGAGTGTGTACCATGAATATAGAGTATACATTGTCCATAGATAATATGTCAGTTAGTTTCTTCATGTCGAGATTAATAGATGCGTCGTCCGCACCCTTTATTTCACAGGTGCATACTATTCTACGTGTCTTAGATAGTCCGAATATTATGAATGTTTCAGTGAGTTTGATTGAATAATGTTTTAAGAAATATCTCACACCGTCTGCGGTGTTGCTTATGGAGTATCCAGCATCTGCGTCTTTGGATTTCTTATAAATATCCAATAGATTAGATATGATTTTGAAGAATAATGCAGTTTCTTTACCTATTCCTTTGATCTTCTGAAGATCGGTGTAGTGAGCATCGATACATTTGTCTATAGATCCATAGATGCTAAGCATCTCATGTGCTATAGGATTGGTGTCCTTGTATGGTATAGTGTAGGTTAATAATAGCTCGATCATCTCATGAGGACTCAGTATCTCTAGGTCGGCTTTTCTTACTTTTTCTTTCAATCTCTGACGATGACCAGCATGCGGATTAGGCTTCTTTTTAGAAGTTTCTATTGTATTACTCATAATTTTCTCTCAATGGTAGGATAACACAAAAATCACTTAATGAAAAGACTTTTTTATAAATTTGTCGAAAATTTCTTCAAAAAGTTTAAACAAACGCTATGTATAGGTCATTACCAATATATGTAATATATAAATAAATTAAAATATGTTGACTTATTTAGCTCATTGTGGTACTATATTTGCAACAATAAGATTTTTTAATTTGACGGAACAAAAGTTCCTTTTTCATCTTAATAAATCTAATGTAATTTATTCAAAGGAAGATACTATGGCAAAGAAAGAACCTAAGATTTCAGTTATAATACCATGTTATAATCAGGAAAAGTATATAAAAGAATGTTTAAATAGTATATTGAATCAGTCATTTAAGGATTTTGAGATTATTGCTGTTGATGATGGTTCTACTGACAATACATTGAATATTTTGAAATCTTATGAAAGAATACATTCCAATATTATTGTTTTAACTCAGAGAAACAAGAGTGCTGGTGCTGCACGAAATTATGGATTATCTAGAGCCCAAGGCAAATATTTATTATTTATGGATTCAGATGATTTTTTGGACCATGAGGCTTTTGCGATACTTGATAATATAACAAATACTGAAAAAGCAGATATTTATTTTTATAACTTTAGGACATTTGATGATCAAACCAAGGAAGTTTGTGATAAAATAATGTTTGATAATTTGGATAAAATTTCAGTCTATAATAATGGCAAAATAAGATATGGATTAACCACATTTGAACAGAAAAAAGAATTTTTTATATGGTCATATGTTGCACCATGGAACAAACTTTATAATAGAGAGTTTGTAGTTAAAAATAATTTAAAATTTGATGAAATTTTTTCTACAAACGATAGAACATTTTATTTTTCAAGTTT
>JBKSNA010000031.1:0-2025 GCA_046882085.1 Clostridia bacterium | reverse complement strand
AAGAAGTAATACAGCAAACGCAATATCTAATTTTGTGATAATGCTAGTAGTGTTATTATCACTTGGTTTTCTTTTTGCTTTTACTAATAACTTTACAACACCATTGAAGAATTTTTATGTGCAGTGTGGCAAGGTCACTTTTACGCATGAGTTTGAAAATTATAATCTAGAGTTAGGGAAAGAACACATTTTCGAGATCCATAATACTCTCGGTGGCAAAGATGACGGATACGTTGTATCTATTAAGCCGAACGAGACAGCAACAACAACGTTTACATTCAAGGTAGATGACGTAGAGACAAATTATGCAGATTTGAATAGTCTTGCTAAAGGTTTCTCTATAGTTACATATGAAGACTATTTTGTATTAACTGCTAATATGGATCTACCGGAAATGTTGCAGTTGTACTATCCTAACTCTACCCTTGCTGATATTCCAAATGTTGTAGATAGTGGCCTACCATACTTTACATTATCTGTATCTTCGGGTAGTATGTCCGAAACAATAAATATACATTTTAATATTAAAAGTGAGATGATACCATGACAAAAAGTATAAGAATTGTATTGTCAGTAACCTTCGTCTTGCTGTACATATTGTTATCTTGTGTATCTTCTACTACTCTACCGGTATATGCTACAAATATACAAGTAGATGGTGGATACACGACAGCTCTAGAAGATCTATCTACTGATGAGAGTTTTAATCCAGACGATTATCCGGTTATTGAAGATGATTATTCATTACAAGTAATACAAATTGCCGAGAGTTCAGATAAAGAACTATTTGTATATGTTTATCAGCCATGCTCTCCGAATTTTGATTTGAAAGCAACTTGTATTAATATGTCATTAGAAAAGAATGATTCTACTTCAAATCAGTTATATTATTTGACTTTGTTAAATTCTGATGGTGTATTTCATAAATACATAGTTAATAACTTTGTTGTATCTGATGAATCTATTAGATATTACAATATATCTTCGATTTATCGTAAATGGTATTCTGAGTATGATAATAGTCTTGGAGAAGAAAATGATAACACAATTAGTGAAGTATCTTTTGCGGTAGCGACTTGCTTTACTGCAAGAACTAATAGTAATGGAAGTGTTAGTTATTCAAGTAATGGAACTGAAGTTATTTATATTACTGATAAATATGTTAGTTATATTAGGTATACCAATGATCAAGTATACAACAATTATGATTCATTTTTTGTAGCATTTTCTACTGATCGTGAAATCGATAGACTTATGGAAGCAGATATAGAGTTTATTCATTATTCTTATCATAAAACAACTGATTTGACTAATAATAGTGGGACTTCGTCTTTTGACAATATATCGTATGAATATGGCAATAATGTTACTGAAAATTTAACGTTATATAGTACTGAGTCTGAAGAAATTCAAGTTGGTGTATTGTGGTGGCAAACTAAATATAGTTGGGATCAAATTGAAAGTGTCGAAGATTTTAAGAATGATGATAGAAAAGATTTGACTCAAACAACTATAAATAATTTAGCTGATAAAGATTGGGTATTAAATTTTTGGCATGCTGAATACAAGACTTATTCGGATATGGTTGGTTTGGTTGAAATGGCAAGACATGAAGAAGGCACTAAGGTCGAAGACGTTACCATTCTTAGATTAAAATTTGAGACTAATGGTACTACATATAATTTAGGTGCTATAGACAATAAGCAGACTGGAAGTGATATACCTGGTGGAACTGATGTAAGTTGGCTTGATCAGTTAAAAGCATGGATCAGAACTATCTTGTTGGTATTATTATTAATATTGATAATGTCTGTTCTTGGTCCATTCTTACCTATGATAATATCTGCTATTATTTGGATTGTAAAAACAGTGCTTAAAATTGTTTGGTGGGTTATTTCTCTTCCATTTAAGTTGTTTAGTAAAAACAAGAAGAGGTACTAGATATATGAAAAAGACATTAATAAATATTTTGAAAGTTGTTGTAGGTGCGTTGCTTTTGGTTATTGTTGGTTATTTTATTTTTAC
>JBKSNA010000030.1:0-9010 GCA_046882085.1 Clostridia bacterium | reverse complement strand
AACTTTAATCTACCTTTTCCAAACAATGTAATTATTAAAATATACATACTACAAATACCAATGATGAAATATATAACTCTACTAAATACATTCGCCTGTGTACCAAATATACCTGCCACAAAATCATACTGTAATGCACCTATCATTAACCAATTAAGTCCGCCCGCACAGGTTAATATAAAAGCAACTAATCTAAACATAACTACTCCTAATTATATTTTGATTAATTGCTCATATTTTTATTCTTCAGTATTAAATTTATTAATTTCTTTCTCGATTCTCTTATATCCTAGTGGAGATACTATATCTATCTTTTGATAAGGACATGCGGTATGACACTTATAACAGAATATACACTTATCATAATTAACTTCGGCATACAATTCGCCAAACTTGTCATACTTCATCATAATAGCACCTGTAGGACATACTTTGCTACACACTCCACAGCCTTTACATATTTTGCTATCAATCTTCACTCTTCTCTGATTAGCATTGAAATATTTCGTCCTTTCAGCCTTAGACTCTAATGTAGTAGTCGTGTCAAATTCAGATAGCGCAAAATCTTCTACAATAAATTTCTCAATCTTCTCGCCTACCAATCTATAAGGCTTATCGATCTCACAAAATCCTCTTTCGGAAGCCTGCTTCAAAATTGTATCCTTATAATCTATTCCAAGTATATCTATCACACTCGCATCTAATGCATATGGATCAGTACTAAGTCCTATACAAGACAACATTCTAGGTGTTTCTTCATTCTCTAAGGCCACTATACCATCTAGAACATTAAGTACTATCTTATCATTCAATGCCTCAAGCATATCTATTATGTAATTATTGTAATCTCCAAGATCTATCTGCCTATTCTTGATCAAGGTTTTCATCTCGCCAGGTATTAAGCCAAAAATATTTTGACACGCTCCACAATAACCAAGATTAGCATCTATCTTGATCTTACCTACATTGATTATCATATCTACATGATTAATCACGTCTAATAATTGCAATGACTTAGTTTTCTTTCCATTAGGGACGTCTAGCCTAGTCGTCGCTAGATTGTGATTCAACTCGCAAGTAGTAAGGTTAGCCACCTCTAGCATTCCTGTATTTAGATACAACTCTTCTAGAGTGCTGATAGAATACTTCTTATATGGACTATCCGCCAACACGCATGATAGTCCTAAATCGGTAAGCACATGTACTAATGCGGTAATAACTGCCGGATGACTAGTCTTAGCCATATCTTGCGATGCTGATTCTGGTAGACAGGCTTTAATTAACACTTTCATCTTAGGCTTGAATATATTATTTAGTCGCAAAATATCAAATGCCTCACGAATAGCATTCTTTATATCCCCTACATCATATTTCTCTATATAATCTAAAAATACTGCTTTACTCATACTATAAGAGTACAAAAATATATAGAAAATGTCAAATATTTTTTAATTACTAATCCTATGGAAAAATTTTAACAATTTCATCAAAAATTTTAATTGACAAAATCATCATTACATGATATAAAAATCATATGGAAAAACACAGAAACAAGGAGTGGGAAAGACAAGCATCTTCTCTATATAAAATTGATCCCTATGCGACACTAGAAGAGTGCAAGAATTTTTCGCGTGAAAATATTTCTAAATATCTTACTAAGATTGATAAAAATACCTCTTTCATCGAACTCGATCTAAATAGCACCTTTTGTTTCTTAGGACGAGTAGATACCAATCTTAACAACCCTTATAATCCTACTCACTATTACGAGATTTGCGCACATAGAACATTTATGTCATTCTCTACTCTTACAGAGAAGAACATATCTCATTACAAGAATTCAGATAGAAACTATATGTTCATATACGACCTCCCTGCTGAAGCCATCGTACACGTTTATCCGTGCGATGCAGATACATCTTCTTATACCAGCAATGAGGACGAATTAACTAAACTTCCTAGCCTATGGATTACTCTAGACGAACTAAATGAAATCACACTTGAATCAAGAGTATACAATCAAGTAACTTGTAGAACTAAAGATGATCAAGGCAACATCTATAGGCCTGTTGGACTATTGATATTTGACGAGATTACAGACGAGGCACTAGCCGTAGCTGATAGATTTGGTATTCCACCTGTATTAGTTCACCCTAAGAAAACTGCAGTTAATTATTCTGGTGATATAATGTATGATGAATTAGCCATGTACGGAGTATCCAGCACTCTAAAAAAGAGATTCGGTATTGACTTTATGGATAGATACTATATCGGCAAAGGCGATGATTATGAATTTTAAAGTGAGTGATGCTCACTTTTTTCATATTTATAGAAATTATTTGATTTAATTAAAAGAGTTAATTTTATTTGATTTTTTTATTATTTTATCATAGAATATAATTATGATAAAAATATGGGGAAAAGTAATCAAGAAAGAACGAATTACTAAAAGCAAAACAATAGAGATTGATCCATCTAGTATGTCGTTCTTTGATATGTTGAAAACAATTTGCTTAGATCTTAATATTCCTACTCCTGTACTACTAGATAAGCATGTGTATGATTTCAATGTATTCCACTTCTCTACATTCAAGCCTGATGATTTTGTTGAGAGTGTTGGATTTGATTCGTTCGTAGTACAATTACTACGCGACTAAAGGGGAAAATATGAAAATAAAAAAAATAGGTATCCTAACTAGTGGCGGAGATGCTCCAGGCATGAATAGTGCCTTGTTTGGCGTGTACTCTGCTTGTAGGGATAATAACATTACTCTTATAGGATTTAAGGGTGGTTATAATGGTCTAATTGACAACGATTATGTCGTAGTCGATGATCAATTATTAGATGGACGAATTAATCTCGGTGGCACTATACTTAGATCTAGTCGTGCACCTAGATTTTTGAAGTCTAATTATTTCAAGAAGGCGGTAAAAAACATATCTACCCTTAAGATTGATGCTATGATTATTCTTGGTGGTGATGGTAGTATTCGTGGTGCTAACGATCTAGACAATAATGGTATACCTACCATATGTATTCCATGTACTATTGACAATGATCTAAATTTCTCTAGGACCTTAGGATTTGATACCGCTACTAACAACATCGTCAATGCCTTAGACAATATCTCTGACTCATTATCTGCATTTGGTTATGGCTCTGTCGTTAAGATCATGGGTAAACATTGTACCGATCTATTAAATACTGTGTCTAGAGCTATTCAAACTGATCTCAAAGTAATACCAAAAGACTTTGATCTTAATGAATTGATAAAAAACATAAAAAAATATAAAAATAAATTAATACCACCTGTTGTTTTAGTTTTAGAAGATTGCGTGAATACCGAAGAATTAGCAAAAATTTTGCAAGAAAAATGCAAGTTTCCTTGGCGTGCGCATATACTAGGCTATATACAACGAGGCGGTAAACCTACCGCAATAGATCGTATGTATGGCTACTCTGCTGGACTCTCTGTCGTAGATAATATTCAAAATGGAGAATCTGGTTTCGTACTTGGAATGGATAATGACAAACTGGTCAAAAAATCATTCTCAGACGCCATAAAGAAAATCAACTAAAATTATCAAAAACTCTTGACAACATTTGTCTATATTTGATATAATCATGCAGTATTGCGATAGGAGAGATTCTATTGCAATTATTTATTGTGCCAAATTACGCATGATACACCATGCTAATTAAATAAAACAAACCATAAGAATATAAGGAGGAATATTATGGACGAAAAGAATTTTATGACTCAAGAAGGATATGAGAAGACTAAAGAAAGACTAGCATTCCTTAAGACTGAGAAAAGACAAGAAGTAGCTAACAAGATCGCTGAAGCTAGAAGTTATGGCGACCTTAGTGAGAATAGTGAATATGATATCGCACGCGAAGAACAAGCCAATGTAGAAGCCGAAATCTTCGAACTTGAAAACAAATTAAAGTCTGTAGAAATTATTGACTCTAAGAAGGTAAATACTAGTAAAGTAAGTATTGGTTGTTCTGTTAGTATTCAGAATGTTAAGACTAATCAATCATTCGAATATCGTATCGTTGGAGACACAGACGCTGATCCATTACATGGTCTGATCAGTAATGTGAGCCCTATCGGCGCTGGTCTAATCGGCAAGAAAGTTGGTGAAATCGCAATCATCAAAACTCCAGCTGGTATTGTTCAATTCAAAATTGTAAAAATTTCTGGTTAGAAAATATATTTTGCATAAAAAAAGAGGATTTAATCCTCCTTTTTTTACGTTGTGTATGTAATATTTTCTGTTGGTAATTGTATATCTTTTTCTTCTGTTGATTCGTCTTTAACGCACAAAGCTACTATCATTAATACCAATGTTAAGATATTCCATTGTATTATACTAAGAACTAACAAGGCTATAGTAGATCCTTCGCAATTTTTTCCTTTGCTTACTTTTATCAAAATTCTAATGGCAAATATCATAGTAAATGTGATAGAAGCCATATTCATAAAATTAAAAGTATTAATGATGCCTTTTACAATATTTACTATAACTTTCAGATCATCACTTGTCATCTCTAAGATTCCATCTTGATCATAAATTATGTAAGATCCGTCGGTATCTTCTACCACTTCATAATAAGGATCCTCTAGATACGTATCTAAAATAAAATCTTCATTCACCATCATGTTTATCAATGATAGCCCAAAACTAATGAACATCATAAATAGCACTACAAGTATCGATATTATCGCTCCTGTTATTAAAAACGCCTTCTTTGATTTTTTCATATCAACCTCCCTCTTATTTGTATCTTACCATTACAATCACCTTTTGTCAACCGCGTTTAATTCATTTGTCAATTACTAATCTTTGTGCTATAATCATAGCATGATTAAATGCATTAAAGAAACAGAATTATATCGTAATCTTAATTTACATAAAAATTTAAGTCATGCCTATCTAATATATTCGACAGATTCAGAACTTAATAACCAAATCGCATTGACTTTTGCTAAATCATTATTGTGTGAGCAAGTATGCAATACTTGTCCACAATGTAAGCAATTTGACTCCCACTCTCACCCTGATATAATCATATTAGATCAAGATTCTATAAAGGTAGAAGATGTGTATAATCTTATGCTCCAACTAAATACCCTACCTGTTTCGAACGAGTATAAGATATTCTTGATTCTTAATGCAGAAAACATAAATGAATTAGCTCAAAACAAACTACTAAAATCATTGGAAGAGCCAAATAAGACGAATATATTCATACTAACATGTGCTAAGACTGATAAATTATTGCCAACAATTTTGAGTAGACTTACTAAGGTTTATATTCCTAAATTATCAATCTTAGACAAGTCAATGATCTCTAGAGAACTTCAGACTAACAATGTCAATATCAGCAAATATCTAGATGCAGACTTTACTCTTACCGAGATGATTAATATGGAAACTAATGAAAACTTTTTAAACACCATCTTGGCAATCAAAGATATATTTACCAATCTTAAGAGTAGTGCAGATATCCCTAAAGTATCATCAAATATTGTGAAGATAGACAAGACTTTATTCTTCCCTATTTTGCAAGATATCTTTTTAGATTGTATCAATAATACTAAAAAATATGATCCTGCACTAACAACTTTAATAAGTATGAATTACCCTGAACAAGCTCTCGTAAACAGTCTTCCTTATATAGAAGAATCTTACAAGAAAATTATGTCGAATGTAAACTTTAGCTACATTTTAGACAATTTACTATTTAATATTTTGAAGGAGAAATTTTTATGCAAGCATTAGAAATTTTACTATTAAACTCACCAGACTCTGTATTTGCTAAACCTAGCAATCAATATAATGTGAAAGATAAAGTAATAATATCCTATAGCGATCACTTAGATATCGGTGTAGTGAAAGGATTAGTTAATACCGATGAATCTTATGATTTTGTCTCAATTATGCGTTTAGCCACACCAGAAGATATGCGTACTAATTGTGAGAATTGCAAATATTGTCGCAGTATCTTACCTGAGATCAAACGTGATGCCGATAACGCAGGCCTCAGCATGAAGATTGGCTTTATCTCCACCACCCTAAATCGCACCAAACTAACTATTCATTATACTGCAGATAGTAGAATAGATTTTAGAGAAATTGTGAAATCATTCGGCGCTAAATACAAGACTCGTATCGAAATGCACCAGATCGGCAATCGTGATGAAACTAAACAAATCGGAGCATTGGGCGTTTGTGGCAGAGTTACTTGTTGCAAAGCTTTTCTAAACGACTTTGACAAAGTCGGTATCAAAATGGCTAAGAATCAAGGTATTTCACTCAATCCAAATAGAATCAATGGTATGTGTGGACGTTTGCTTTGTTGCCTAAAGTACGAAGACGAATATTATGAAGAATTGCAGAAGAAATTACCAAAACTAAACTCAACAATCAACACTCCAGATGGACGCGGATTAGTCACAGATGTAAATATTTTAAAAGAATGTGTAACTATCACCTTCAGTAAAGATGATACAACTGAAACTAAAGTCTATACTATTGATGAATTACAAAATAAGAAATAAAAAGTCTATGTCCTTCCGAGGAATTGCTAGCAATCCGTGGGAATCTATACTAAAATAATACATATGAATAAAATCGATAATCTAAAACTTGAACACTTCGATAATGGTATATCTATTATCCAAAGTGATAATTATTATAAATTCACGCAAGATGCTATTCTTCTTGCGAAATTTTGTAATATCAAACACACCGACGATATATTAGAACTTTGTGCCGGTAGTGGCGTGATTAGTTTTTACGCTTATTCTCTTCATCCATATCGACACTTATACTTCAATGAAATACAACCAGAGATGTGCGAGATTATTCAAGAAAATATAGATTTCAATGCGCTTAATAAAAAAAGTAAAATATTTAATTGTAATCTAAAAGAATTATCAATTATAGACTTTAAGCGTAATCTCGATGTAGTAATATGCAATCCGCCTTATTTCAAGCTAAATGACAAGACTAAAGTAAATGAAAAATACGAGATAGCAGTAGCTAGACACGAATTAGAAGCAACACTTGAAGATATCATCAAAAAATCTAGCGAACTACTAAAAGATAAAGGCCGATTATACATGGTACACCTCGCTTCTAGATCTGCTGAATTGATTGCATTATGCTCTAAATACAATTTAGAAGTAAAACAAATGAAATTTATATTTAATGGCAATAAAGATGCTTATTTGGTGTTAATCGAAGCAGTAAAAGGCGCCAAAATAGGTGTAATAGTATCAAAAAATATAGACTAAGGAGAATTTATGATAGGTAATTATAAAATTATCACGCTTTGCGGTTCCACAAGATTTAAAGATGATTTTATGCGGGTTCAAAAAGAACTCTCTCTACAAGGAAATATAGTCATCTCTGTAGGACTATTTGGTCATTCTGGAGATAACGAAGTATGGGAAAACATGAGCGAAGGCGAACTCACAAAAACTAAATTAATGCTTGACGATATGCACAAAAGAAAAATAGATCTAGCTGATGAAATATTTGTAATCAATAAAAATGGTTATATCGGAGAAAGTACTCGTAGCGAAATCGACTACGCCATTAAAACCAACAAAAAAGTAAATTATATGGAGAATTAAAGGTTTTTGTATCAAAAATAATATTTAAGCACAAAAAAAGAGGAAAATCCTCTTTTTTTATCTATAAATTAGTTGTCACTCCTCTTTCAACTTTAAGTGCAGATTCTTTTAATTGCTCTGGAGTGAAAATTTGTCCTTTAATGTTCAATAAAATTCCTTCTTTACTAGATATAATATCAATAAAATCATATTGCTCTGGCCTAAACATTTCAAATCCAAGAAGTTCAGTTACATGCATGATTATATTACTTTTTTCTATAGATTTATCAGTATTGCAGATTTTTCCAAATAGAGTTTCTGCTTTCATGTCTGAACATATTTCAGTACCCATTTGATAATCTTCCATTTCAACAATTGAACATAAAGTCTCACTTGAATATGATTTAGTTTTTTCATTTTCTAATTTATAGATCTGTTTTAAGTAAATTCTATCTTTATCTTCTAATACGATTTTCATAAAACCTCCATTTATGATTTCAAGTATACCATCAAATGTCGATAATGTCAATATTATTCAAAATAATCTTTACTTTTCGAATATAATCATATATAATATTAAGTATATAAATTTATTAGGAGTTATTGTGTTATATTTCGTATCTACACCAATTGGCAATCTCGAAGATATTAGTTTTCGGGCTATTTCTACACTAAAGTATGTAGATGTAATAGCCTGTGAAGATACCCGTCATAGTAAGATCTTATTAGATCATTACGATATTAAAGTTAAAACTATCTCTTACCACAAATTTAATGAACTCAATAGCGCTGAAGGTATTATCAGTTTGCTCAAACAAGGCAAAAATGTAGCAGTGATCAGCGATGCTGGTATGCCTGTTATATCTGACCCTGGAAATATCCTTACTAGACGACTAAGAGAAGAAAATTTAGATTTCACCATTATCCCTGGTGCTAATGCCGGACTCTCTGCCTTAATTTTATCTGGATTTGATGCGTCTAAGTTTGCATTCTTTGGATTCTTAAGTGAGAAGAATCGCGAACTAAAATCTCAACTAAATGATATTAAAAACTTCAATGGGACAAGACTCATTTACTCATCTAAGTACAATGTAAATAAAGATCTTAGTTCTATTCATTCTGTACTAGGTAAAGTTAGAGTATCAATCGTTAGCGAGATAACCAAAATGCATGAGAATACTACGATTGTTACACTACCATATGAAATCTCTGAACCAATGGGTGAATATGTTTTAGTTATAGAACACATTGAAGAAATTCAAAGCACGCCAACAGACGATGTTATTCTAAATGAATTATTAGAACTTGCAAAATCAACAAATAAAAATGATGCAATAAAGATAATTAAAGAGAAATATAATCTTACTAAATCTTATGTATAT
>JBKSNA010000029.1:0-6464 GCA_046882085.1 Clostridia bacterium | reverse complement strand
ATTAATAAAAAATTAATAACTAAGATCCCTAGCAACAAATCATTTAAGAAATTGCCTTTGTACTATTATTATACCCAAAATGACGATTTCTTAAATATCAAAGCAGATAAGATTGATAAAAGTTATGTCAATCTAAATTTCTTCACCAATCATCATAATAGCGAGCATGAATACAAGGTGAAATTAGACCTTGTGCTTAGAATGTTAAATGATATTTCAGAAGGCATCAAAAAAGATATTAGACTAAAGAAGAGTCTAGTATATGGTGGCGGATTCCACTATGTATTCAATGATAAAGAGGGCGGAGTATACTTTGAGACAGAGTGCGACGCTGAGAACATTAATGAGTTATTATCGACGATTGCGAATTATTTAGATAATCTAAGCAAGTCAGGATTCACCGCTGAACAATTAACTAAGGCCAAGAGAGAAATACAATACGCAGAAGATACTAAAGAGCCAAGAGCTAGTAAAAATATGTCGAAATTGTATGATTACAAATATTTTGGGAAGATTCTTAATCATGACAAGATGATTAAATTAGCTAAATCTCTAACTATAGAAGATTGCAATACGGTATTCAATGATATATTTATGAATAACAAAGTAGCATTATCAATATATGGCAACGCAGACAAATCTAAGATAATCAACAAACGAGAATTTAATAGACTATTTAGATCGCATTAATTCTCGATTAGTTTAGACTAATAATACGTTGCAATAACTTCTTACATGTAAGAACGTAGTGTGCAATCTACATTTATAATTAAGACATATTTTGTCTAAAATAAAAAAGTTTAAAATTTACTAAAAATTTCACTTGACAACCGAAACTTTTGTGTTATACTAATAGTAATAGATCGTGATTTGAGAGTGCATAGCACTTTTGATATAAATTTTGTTTAATATTTTTGGATTTTTATTTTTGCATGGCTATTTAGGGGTATTTTATGCAAATTTTATATTCATTTAATATTTATTTACGATTTTAATAAGGAGAATTTATGAGTGAAAATTTATTGACAAGTGAAGAATTTGATTCTTCGATCAAGAACAATGCGGATCTAAATCCGAAGACAAATTTTAAGAAAAAGGCAAATAAACCACAGCCTAAGAAACCGCAGGCTAAAAAAACACAAAATAGTGAACCTGCTGGATTCGTGGTAGACAGCGAAGTGGTAATGCCTACAGATAAACAAAGGACTAGAGCCAATAACCTAAAGGTTATGTTCTTAGGTGGTATTGGTGAGATCGGTAAGAATATGACAGTACTAGAGTATGGTAAAGACATAGTGGTCATTGACTGCGGAGTAATGTTCCCATCTCTAGACATGCTAGGTATTGATCTAGTAGTACCAGATATTACTTACCTAGTAGAGAATAAAGATAAGGTGCGCGGCTTCGTTATTACTCACGGACACGAAGATCATATTGGTAGTGTTCCATACGTGGTGAATGAAGTGAAGGCTCCTATCTATGCTAGCAAGATGACTTGTGAACTCATTAAGAAGAAGATGGAAGAGCATAAGAAGGTAGAGTACAAAACTATTGCAGTGAAGCCATTGCAAAAGATTACCCTAGGTTGCTTCGAGATTCAATTCATACATGTGAATCATGCTATACCAGGAGCATATGCGTTGGCTATCAAGACTCCTGTAGGTATGGTAGTACATACTGGAGACTACAAGGTAGACTTGACTCCTATATATGATGAGAAGTTTGATCTTCATACTTTTGCTGAATTAGGCAAGCAAGGAGTACTATTATATATGGCAGATAGTACCAATGCAGAGCGTGATGGATTCTCACTATCTGAGCGAGTAGTTGGAGCGACTCTTGAGAAGCTATTTATAGAGAATAAAGATCGCCGTATGGTAGTAGCGGCATTCGCATCTAATGTAGACAGAATGCAAGAAGTAATGAATCTAGCAGAGAAATATGGTCGTAAGGTTGTTCTCACCGGTCGTAGTATGATCAATGTTACAGACGTAGCTACTCAGATTGGCGAGATGAAGATCAATAAGGCAAATATCATCGAAGTAGACAAGATGAAGAACTATCAAGATGGACAAATATTGATATTATCTACTGGTAGTCAAGGCGAGCCTAACAGTGCATTATCTCGTATGTCTAGTGGTGAGTTTAAGGGTATTGAGATCGGCGATAATGATACTATCATTTTCTCAAGTAGTCCTATCCCAGGAAACGAGAAGTCTGTCAATAATATTATCAACAAACTAATTGTACTCGGTGCGAAAGTAATATATAGCCAGTTGGAGCAGGTACACGCATCAGGACACGCGTGCAAAGATGAGCAAAAACTCATGCTTAATCTTGTTAGACCAAAATACTTTATTCCGGTTCACGGTGAGCAAAAGCATTTACTTGCTCAGCGCGACACTGCTATGTCAGTAGGTATGGATAGACACAATATTTTATTGCCAACACTTGGCATGAGAGTAGAGCTAAATAAGAACTTCATGAAGACTACAGGTGCAGTGCCATTCGGCAGTAGATTGATAGACGGTGCAGGTATCGGAGAGATGGAGAGTAATGTACTAAAAGAGCGTAAACAACTCTCTGAAGATGGACTATGTATAGTAATACTTAATGTTAATTCTAAGAAAGGCGAACTTAATGCTCGTCCTGAGATTGTATCTCGTGGATTTACTTATATGGGTGAGGCTCAAACATGGCTAGACGATGCTAGAAGTACTATTGTTAATAGTATTGATCAAGATGCTCTTCGTAGTCGTGATTATATGACAGTGAAGATTGCATTGCGTAAAGCTCTCACCAATTATCTCAATAAAAAATTAAAGAGAAAACCAATGATCATTCCTATAATCATTGAGAGTAACGACTAGCCTATGTTTGACGAAAATATACGAAAATATGGACAAGAAAATAAGGTGCCAATTACATTAGATGACACCTTATCTTTTCTTATCAAAACTATTAATGATAATGATTCCAAAGAGATCTTAGAGATAGGTACTGCCATAGGATATGGTAGTATTAGTATGGCTACACATACTAATTGTGCTCACATTGATACAGTAGAGAAAGATGAAGCTAGATACAAGATTGCAATAGAAAACGTGAAATTAAAAGGCCTAGAAGATAAGATTTCGATATATCTCATGGACGCATTTGATTACATTACGAATAACAATAAAAAATACGATCTTATCTATCTAGATGGACCTAAAGGTCAGTATATTAATTATTTAGCAGTACTCACAAAACTACTAAATAAGGGCGGAATCATATTTGCAGACAATCTACATTTTCATGGCATGGTGACAGGAGAAGTACCTGTTAGTCGTGGTTGTCGTGCTATGATCAAGGGACTACATAGATATATTGATGAGATCACTAATAATCCAATATATGACACTACCATATACAATATCGGAGATGGTGTAGGCGTTACAATAAAAAAGACCGACTAAATTCGGCCTTTTTTTATTTAGCAAATCACCAATTCTTGATTTTTTATTCTATTTATATATTTTCTTACGATCTTTGACATTTTGTCATTCTTCATGGATCTATTGATTATTCCATATGTGTCTATATACATACAACTACTATCTGTAATTAATAATTTTCTTACAATTCTTATTTCAGAGCGGTCATGCTTTCTATGGTATTTTATATCGATACTTACTCCGTCCATAAATTTCTTCGGGCGAGAGATAGTGAGATCGTCTATTTCGTTATAATCATCAAATGTGGTGGCAATCATTTTAGCTAATTCAAAATATTCAATATCTGTTAAACATTCTATCATTTTTTACCTCCGGCTTGAAATATTAATATTATTTTATGAGTTTGTCAATAAAAAAATAAAAATATGTTGAAAAATTTTCAATAATATATTATACTTAAGGTATTATGGAATTATTAGCACCCGCAGGGGATAAACAAAAATTAATTATGGCAATAGAGTACGGAGCAGATGCTGTATATCTAGCATCTACTAGATTCGGACTCAGGACTTTTGCCGGCAATTTTGATCTAGACGAACTTAAATGGGCAGTAGAATACGCACATGAGAGGAATGTGAAAGTATACGTTACTATCAATATCATTCCGCATGAGAGCGATCTAGCGGACTTGCCAGAATATGTGAGATACTTAGAGTCAATTAATGTAGACGCTGTGATATGCGCAGATCTTGGAGTGATTAGTATTGTGCGTAGAGTAGCACCTAATATGGATATACATGTGAGTACTCAAGCTAATATTACCAATAGTGAGAGCGCTCTTGTATATGTTAGTCTTGGAGTGAAGAGATTGATACTTGCTCGAGAGATGACTTTAGATGAGATCAAATCTCTTAGGGCAAAATTACCAGAGAATATTGAGATAGAGGCATTCTGTCATGGCGCTATGTGTATTAGTTATTCAGGTAGATGTTTGTTATCGAATTTCTTTACGGGAAGAGATGGTAATCGTGGTGCGTGTGTGCAGGCTTGCAGATGGAATTATGTGATACGTGAGATTAGCAAGGATCAAGAGTATCCTATCGAAGAAGATACACATGGTACATATATTCTGAATAGTAAAGATATGTGCATGATAGATCATCTTGACCAACTTAGAGATGCTGGTATCAATTCTATCAAGATTGAGGGTAGAATGAAGACTGAATACTATGTCGCCAACGTTGTAAACGCATATCGAATGGCTCTAGACTATATGGATAGTAATACAGAATATAATTTACCTAAAGATATTCGTGATGAAGTATACAAGTCTAGCCATAGAGATTATTCATGCGGATTTTATTTCGGCGATCCTAAGGAAAATCTAGATACTAGTCTACCTGAATCAACCTATGACTTTATAGCAGTGGTACTAGAAGATAGCAAGAATGGTCGCACTAAGGTAGAAATGCGTAATAGATTTGACAGTAATACTAGTCTTGAATTGTTGTCAAAAGATAAAAATAATGCTATAATTAACATAGATAGAATAGTAGACGAAGAAGGGAATGATATAGAAGTGTGCAAGGTTCCTAAACAAATTGTATATATTTATACCGACCAGTCTATGAAGAAATATGATATTTTGAGAAGGAAGAAATAGTGAAGAATTATTCTAGCGTACTCATAATATATAATCCGGGCGCAATGAAGGGAGAGATTGAGAATCATATCCCTAGGATCAAACAGCGCCTTCTTTTGCGTTACGCGATAGTGGATTCTATGTCTAGTCAGGATATTAATGGAGCAGAAATATTGGCGCAGAAGTATGCTAGCAAATATGATATCATTATTTCATGTGGCGGAGATGGTACGCTCAATCAAGTGGTCAATGGGGTAATGAAGAGCGGAGAAAATACCGCTATAGGAATATTACCATGTGGCACCTGCAACGATGTAGCTAGGACGCTCAACATATCTAATGACTTAGATAAAGCAGTAGATAGTATCTTAAGATTGAATACTACAAGATATGATCTAATGTATGATGGAGAGAGATACATGAGTTACTCTCTAGCGACTGGATATATGACTAAATGTTCATATTCCGCTAGTTCTAAGTCTAAGAAGAGATTTGGTAGACTCGCATATGTAGTATCGGCGATTAAAGATCTCTTCAGAATAGATAAATTGCCTATTACTGTTACAGCAGATGGAGAAAGGATTCATGATAAATTCTTATATTTCATGTTAGTGAATGGCATTAGCGTAGGTGGATTCAAGATGAACAAAGATGACAATCTAACAGATGGCAAAGTGAAGTTGGTCATGATCCGTAGGAAGAAAGGCTTAGGTTGCTTGTTCGCTATGATCAAACTTTTCATAAGAGGCATTAGTGCAGTCAAGAACAATAAATATATCATAGTTAAAGACGTATCTAATATACACATAGAGAATCATGCTAATTCTCCTTTTACAATGGACGGAGAGAAGACGAAATTCTTAAAAAAGGATATAAAAGTCGTATCATCATTAGAAGTAATTAAAGGTTAAGTCGCTTTTATGTATTAAAGGCGACTTTTTTTAATACTATAATCTATGAGTCTAAATGAAGCAAAACTTAATACCCCATGTATAGTGAAGTCGGTAAATATTTTAAATGAGCAGACCAAGATTAGATTAATGGAATTGGGATTGATAGTCGGGGAGAATGTCGTAGTCAAAAAACGTAGCGGACTGAAAAAAACAATGCTTATATCTTTCAATTCATGTTGCTTTACTATAAAAGATGTAGTGGCGCGCGAGATCGGAGTGGAATATGCGTAAGGTTTTGATAGTGGGCAATCCTAATGTGGGCAAGTCCACCTTATTTAATAGTATTACTAAGTCTAGCGAACACACGGGTAATTTCCATGGTGTAACAGTAGATACTAAGAGTAAAAAAATATTTCTTGATGGTAATCATTATGAGATGATCGATCTGCCTGGAATGTATTCAATGAATTCTTATTCACACGAAGAGAAGAT
>JBKSNA010000028.1:0-9158 GCA_046882085.1 Clostridia bacterium | reverse complement strand
TAGATATAATCTCTTTTCATAATTCTCCTTTGTTAGTCTAATTTAATAATGTTTAGTTCTGTCATTTTTTTTATAGTGTCTAGCAATAATATGGACGATCCTGTCAATTTATGCTTCGCTAATTAATTGTATTTACTATTTGCTCCACAATTAGGACAAGTCTCTTTGGTTTTGTCATATTTGGTACCGCAATATCTACAAGAGATACGATCATCTATTGGCTCGCTAGGAGTGTCTACAGATGCTGGCTCTGTAGATGTTTTGGATTTTGTTTTCTTAACTAATACAGCAAATATTACAGTACTAGCAATAGATGCTAAAGTGAAGAAGAATAGAATCCCTGAACCAAAATCAAAAGGACTCTCTTCAGTGATGAAGGTAGGATCTGATTTTAGATAATATATAGTAACAACATTGCCTTCACGTTCTTCGTATTCCCAACCAACATCACTTTCTTCAACATATAACTGACCATCTACATAATATTCATATGTAGTATAATAGTATCCCCAATGATAGTCATTTGAGATTGCTTTTGCATCAACTGTACCAAATCGTGCTATATCTACCAGTTCGAGTATACTTATGAAGGATAATAATCCACAAATTATAGCGGAGATAATTAAGAGTGTTAGGAATAGTGATTTTTTATCTACCGGCCCGCTAGAATAAGAATATCCCCCATTATTCGAGTATATTATCGTAGTTCTGCTAGATCCAGAGCTATAAGAACGGCTACGACTAGACGAACTAAATCCTCTACTAGAACTTGAACTTCCTCTAGAACTGCTAGATCTACCACGGCTAGATGAACTTCTGCCTCTTCCCATATTACCTCCTTTTGTAATATTATATTGTAACATATATTTTTCATTTTGTAAAAAATATTTGATCTTTTTTTTGAAATTAGTTATAATTGATTTATAATAAGTTGGAGATATATAGAGGAGAGCAAATGAAAATTGCAATTAGCGCAGAGAGTACTGCAGATATGACTAAAAGTTTGATGGAAGAGTATGATGTACATACTATACCATTTCAAGTGTTATTAGGAGAGAATGAATACAAAGATGGAGAGATCTCCCCTAATGAGATATTTGATTATGTGAAGAAGACCAAGATATTACCTAAGACTTCGGCGATAAATGAGATGGACTATCAAGAGTACTTCGCTAGTTTATTAAAGGATTACGATGCGGTAGTGCATATTACATTATCAAGCGGACTGTCTAGTTCGTATTCCAATGCTGAGAAAGCCAGCAAGACAATGAATAATGTCTATGTAATAGACTCTAAATCTTTGTCTACAGGTATCGCGTTGTTGGTATTGTTTGCATCTAAGTTGGCAAAATCGGGTAAGTCTGCAGAAGAAGTCTATGCTCTCACAATGGAGCAGATAGGTAAAGTGCAGGCAAGTTTCGTTATCGACAAATTAGACTATCTATATAAAGGTGGAAGATGCTCGGCTTTATCATTGTTTGGAGCGAATTTACTTAGCATTCATCCACAAATCATATTATCTGAAGGCAAAATGAAGGTGCATAGAAAATATCGCGGCAAGATGGAGAAGGTAGTAACTAACTATTGCGCAGATACATTGGTAGAATTTGCTGATGCTAATTTAGATACCGCGTTTATCACATATACTACAGCGACCGAAGAGATGATATCTATAGCAAGGACAGCACTAGAGAACAAAGGATTCAAGAATATTTATGAAACAAAGGCGGGGGCTACAATATCTAGTCATTGCGGCGAGAATACTTTAGGAATATTGTATCTTAATAAGTAACAAAAAAATAACTCGTTCGAGTTATTTTTTATATTGTTTTAGATTGAGCAAGGTCCTCTAGGTATAGTAAAATTTGATCACATATATTTGAGATTTCACCTTTGTTTTTTAATTTTTCTCTATCTAGGTGACTTTTAGCATCGAACCAACTTCTATTCTTAAGGCTAGGATCGGTAGGATTATTAAATATGCCATTAACAGATAGTACTAAATCAGCTGATATATAATAATTATCCATATTCTGAAGAATTATTTTATTGAATGAATTTTTTCTAGCTGCGTTACGCAACTTATAATCTTTGCCCGGTACTAGCAATACTGAATTTGACGATTTTAATAATTTTCGTATGAATTTTTTGTAGTGAGCGAAGTTCATATTGATATTTTGACACTCTAATTCTTCAGTCAACTCCGGAGTGAAATGCATCTGATCTGTATCCCAACCAAATCCTGCAGGAGAGTCTATTATTAGAGGCGTGTCTATTAGAATAAAAGCCTTTTCTAGTAGTTTTGCTGTCGTCAATGCTAATAGGTTAAGGTAATCGATTGGCTCATCATATAGATCTGATATTTTTATGTAATTTTGGACAATAGGGTAAAAGTGATCTAAAGATCCAAATAGTTTGACATAATAATTGTATTCATTAATAAACTCGTGTACCATTGAGAATACTTGAGTCTTATACTCTTTATCTAAGAAATAATTATCGGTCTCAGGGTCTTGTTTTAATTCACATATTAATCGTTTTGCTAATTTCTTCTGATCACTCTTCTTTGGAGATATAGTGCCATTCATTTCTAGTTCTATTAAGTCTAATAAATCATCAATACATATTAGAGAATAACCTGTCTTCTTGGATAACTCAGCAGATAAAAGAGACTTTCCCACACTAGATGGTCCAATCAATGTGATACTTTTATCCAAATTTTTTTTATTCATATGTCTCCTTAGTTTGTTTTATTAATGGTGGTCCCAGAAGGATTCGAACCCTCACTAATGGTTCCGAAGACCATTGTGCTATCCATTACACCATGAGACCAGAGAATAATGGTTGTACTAACCATTATTGATTTTTGAATAAATAATCTTGAAGAGTTAGACTTGGATTAGGGGCAAGAGACATATCTGCGAGACCTATTCCATCTTTATACGCATAGTAGGCTGCACTACCAATCATTGCTGCATTGTCTGTACAATATTTTAATTCAGGCAGATGACAATTAATTCCATTTTCTTTACATTTCACATCAAGATCGTGTCGAAGGCGCTTGTTGGCGCTTACTCCACCTGCTAGGACTATATCTTTGTATCCATGATCTAAGCAGGCGTGAATAGTTTTATCAACCAATTCGTCTACTGCCCAACGCTCGAAACTAGCACAAATATCTGCAGAAGGGATAGGTTGATTATTTTGTTCGAGGCGATGGATATAGTTGATAACGGCGGTCTTCTTGCCACTAAAACTAAAGTTATATCCTAAACTATCATTAGGTTTGGCGAATTGGATAGTGTCTACACCATTTTCGCCCATTTTGCTCACTTTTGGACCACCAGGGTAACCTAGACCTAATACACGAGCTACTTTATCGAAACTCTCACCCACAGCATCGTCTAAAGTGGTGCCTATTAATTCGTGATGATTGTAGTCATCTACTTTGATGATAGCAGTATGTCCACCGCTAACGAGCAAACAGATAAAGGGTGGCTTTAGGGTAGGATCGGAAAGATAATTACTAGCGATATGTCCATAGATGTGATTCACTGCGATGAGTGGTTTCTTAGTGGCATAGGCGAGTCCCTTAGCATAACTCACTCCGACCAATAAAGATCCGACTAGACCAGCACCATAGGTAACTGCTATAGCATCAATGTCATCTAGTGTGCATTTGGCTTCACTAAGAGCAAGATTGACTACTGAATCAATAGCTGTAATATGATTCCTACTAGCGACTTCTGGTACTACTCCGCCGAAGAGTGTATGTATATCTATCTGACTAGACACGATATTGGATATGCAAAATCTGCCATCTTCAATAATGGCACAACTAGTTTCATCACAGCTTGATTCGATTGCGAGTATTTTCATGTTATGTATTATACATTACTATTTCTTTTTTCGCAAGTGTTTAATTAAAATCTTTATTGACAAGTTAGTAACATTATGATATAATCTTAATAATAGACGGGGGAGGGAGCAATGATTAAATACGACATAGAAAAAATAAAAGAATACAAGGCAACAATTTTGAAATATATTGATGAAGAATATATAGAGAGAGCGAAGGGTAGACAATCTCTAGTTGCTCAGAGATATATAGAGAAACTAACAGAAGAAATGTTGTATGAGTGGATAGAACACATCATCTCAGAATATGTTAATTCAAATTGCGAGAATGACTCTTTGAAGTTTATCATAGCATCTACGATCGCTTCATTAGAAGAGCCTGCGACAAGATTGTATCATGGTTCACCCAATGGGGAAATAAAAATATTAGAGCCAAGAGAATCTAATCATGGTAAAAAATATGTGTATACTACTAATAGTTTTCCATTAGCAATATTGTATTCATACAATCCAATTGAGCGTCCGGGTGGATTTTATACATACAGATTCGATAAAGATGGCAATCTAATCTATGATGAATATTTCCCTAATCAACTAGAGAAAATTTATAAAGGTCATGAGGGGTATGTATATGAAGTGAGTAATATTGATTACTGCAAACCAATGGAGAGAATGCCGTGGATATATCTGTCTACTAGGAAGACACGAGTATTGAAGCCAATGCATATACCCGATATATACGAAGAGATACTAAAACTAGAAAAGCAAGGTAAAATCATAATCAATAGATACGAGAATATGACAGAAGAAGAGCGAGAGAAGTGGAGAAAAATCGTCATAAAAGATATTGAGATGAAAGAACTAAAGAATTATCCCGACGAATCATATACTCAGTTTCTTCATGAGAATTTTCCAGATTTGATATAATCAGTTAACTTTACTGATGACAAAAGCTTACCTTGAATCAAGGATATAAAATGAACGCAGATCAAGTATTATATATTAATTCGTTAATACATAAGTTCTATAGAGATACCAGAAGAATTAGGTAAATAAAATATATAAAATACAAGAGTTTTCTTGTATTTTTTTGTTGACTAGAATTAAAAAAATGATTATCCTAATACCAGGAGTGCTAGAATGGAATTTCACAAGATTGTAATAACAGGCGGACCATGCGGAGGTAAGACTACCGGACTTAGTTATATTGAGCAAGGACTTACTAAATATGGATACAAAGTTATCTTCCTAAACGAGTCTGCCACAGAGATTATTAATAGTAATCTAAATTATACTGCATACAATGATAATTATTTATTTGAGAAGAATATTATCAAACTTCAGCTAGAGAAAGAACGACTATATGAAGAGGCGTGTCAGGCATTGCCTAACGAGAGAGTAGTGTTGATCTGCGATCGCGGAGTGATGGACTGCAAGTCTTATACAGACCAAGAGGATTTTGACAGAATATTGGCTGAATTAAATACTAACGAAGTAGAACTAAGAGATAATTATGATGCTGTCTTCCACTTGGTAACAGCGGCTAAAGGGGCGGAAGAATTTTATACTTTAGCGAATAATAGTGCGAGAAGGGAATCTCTAGACGAAGCCGTACTTGCTGATGATAGAACTATGAATTGTTGGATAGGTCATCCGCATTTTAGAGCGATAGACAACTCTACAGCATTTGACCAGAAGATGAAGAGACTATTAAATGAGATCACAGCATTCTTAGGAGTGCCAGAGCCATTTGAAATAGAGAGAAAATTCTTAATAAAGAAGCCAGATATTAAGACTCTAGAGAATTTGCCAAATTGTAAAAAAATAGAGATAGTGCAAACTTATCTCATTAGTCCAGATAAATCTGAAGAAGTCAGAGTGCGTCAACGTGGAGTAGATGGACATTACATATATACTAAGACAATCAAGAAAAAGGTATCAAGCATCAAAAGAATCGAGACCGAGCGAAAGATTAGCGAGCGCGAATACTTGAAGTCGCTAAGCAATGCTGACACCAAATTGCATCAACTTACAAAGAATAGATATTGTATTATGCACGAGAATAGATATTTTGAAGTAGATATTTATCCTTTCTCCGACGAATATGCTGTATGTGAATTAGAATTAGCAGACGAGAATGAAGAATTCATCATTCCGCCATTCATCGAAGTCGTTCGTGAGGTTACAGGAGATGAGACATATTCCAATAAAACTTTAGCTAAGACTCAATCATTATCCACTAAGAAAATAGCAAAAAATGACAGTCAATCAGCGCAGATTACATTGGATCATCTTATAATAGAAGAACCTGAAGTAAATATGCCAACTATTATTGCTAAAAATCCAGCGCCAATCAAGAAGAGAAATAGATAAACACTTAGGAGAAAATTTATGATAGCCAAAAGATCTATATCGGTATTATCGAATATGCTACAAGATATTAAAAAATTATGGTTTGTTACCTTGTTTGTTTTTCAATCGATTTTTATTGCGTTTTATGCATACTCGATATATTCCAACATTGGCAGATTGGTCTTTTTGATAGCTTATTCTATTTTGTTGGCATTGTCATTAATTTCATTTATTACATTTTTGATTAGGCACAGACAGCACCGAAAACAAAATAAAAAATTTAGCAGGGCTAAAAATTTCTTAAAATATGCTACCAACTTCATAATGATCATAGTGAATATCATTCAGATGATAAAATATGGTGTAGATACATATAGTAAGGTATTATTAATCATTTCTGCAATTTCATTGTCGGTACAGATCATTATTGAAATTGTGAAAATGTTCGCAGAAAGGTATATAGAAGATCTAAAATATGCTTTTGAGAAAGATTTTGAGTTGTTAGATCTATCGAAATGGAAAAGTAACGGACTAAAATTAATAAATGCTCCGTTAGAAAAGATTGCTAATATTAAGAAAGGCAAAGAGAAAGAAATGTCTAAAGAAGACGAAAGGATTGAGCGACATATCCAAAAATATAAAGACAGAATAGAAGAGCATAAAGAACAAAGATCTATCGAAAGACAAGCAGAGAAAGAAGAGAAGAAACAACAAGAAAATCTAAGAGTAAAGCAACAATTAGCAGAATTAAAATCAAACATAAAAGAGTTATTTACAAGAAACAAGAAAGAAACTTCAAATAAAAAAGTAGACTCTAAATAAACTATTTTTCATCGCTATTGCTTAAAATTAGTTGTTAGCACAATAAAAAAGACTACAAGTCATGTAGTCTTTTTTTATTTAGTATGAGATTTTCTTAGATATTCATTAATGAAAGGAGAAATTTCTCCATCCATTACAGATTGAACATCGCTAGTTTCGTAGTCTGTCAAGTGGTCTTTCACCATAGTATAAGGCTGGAATACATAACTTCTGATCTGACTACCCCATTCGATGCGTTTTAGATCGCCTTTTATTTCGTTTAGGTCTTGACGTTGTTTTTCTTCTTCAAGTGCGACCAATTTACTAGTCAATATCTTCATGGCATTTTCTCGGTTTTGTAATTGACTTCTCTCGTTTTGGCAGGTTACTACTATTCCGGTAGGTATATGTGTGATACGAACAGCGGTTTCTACTTTATTGACATTCTGCCCACCTGCACCACCGCTACGGTAAGTGTCAATTCTTAAATCATCGTTATTTATCTTGACATTTGATTCTTTACTAATAGCGGGCACGATTTCTACAGAAGCGAAACTAGTGTGCCTACGTTTATTGCTATCGAATGGACTAATACGTACCAAGCGGTGAACACCTTTTTCACCTTTTAGTTTGCCATAAGCATATTCTCCTTTGATCCACACTACGATAGACTTTAGTCCCGCGTCATTTCCTTCTAGTTTGTCTACGACGTCAAATCTAAAATTATTCTTATTAGCATACATTTTGTACATACGCGCTAGCATTACTACCCAATCTTGCGCTTCGGTACCGCCTGCTCCTGAATGAATGGTAACGATGGCATCGTTATTATCATATTTCTCATCGAGCAAAGTGCGTACATTTAGATCATCTACTTTTTCTTTGAGTGCCAGCATCTCGCTAAATGCTAGGTTAAGCATATCTATGTCGGCGACTTGCTCTAATTCACGTACTGTTTTGATCAATTCAGAGATAGACGCTTGCATTGATTGAACTTCGACGAAAAGGTCTTGAAGAGATTTGATCTCTTTATTGGTCTGCATGGCATAATCAAGATTATTCCAAAATGTCAGAGATTCTCGTTCGTGCATTAAAGAATTAAGTCTTGCTTGTTTTTCATTCAAATGTAGACAAGACTTAGTTAGTTCAAATTTTTCTACTAATTGTTGTAGTTCTTCTCCGATATTCTCTATATTCATATTTTCAGTATATCATTAAAAATAAATTTAAGCAAATATTTTATTATGTTTTTAATTTTCTAGAATTTGAGCATAATGATATTATGTTTGTTACGAATTTTGATAATCAATTAATTAATACTATTAAGGAAATCTCTTCTGTAACTATTTTTAAAGATGGACATAAGATCAGTATCGACAATAAAAGCAAAATGTTTTCCACATTTTATGACAAAATTGTGTATAAATTAAGCATGAGTCGAATATTGCCGGCATTGGCTGTCAGCATTCATGATGATATAGTCAAAGAGATGAAGAAAGATATATGGATCCAAATTAATTTTGATACTACTCAAGAGATTGACGGACTACCTTTTGAGTCGTTGTTATTTAAGTTGGAAAAAACTGCAGGCCTAAATCTTATTAGAAAATATCAAGGGAAATACGAAGGAAGATGTATTTATCTATGGTTAAATGAAGAGATAGAGTGGTAAAAAACGCACCACAAGAGGTGCGTTTTTGTTATGATTGCCATCTCATATTTAGAGATTTATCTTTGTCCCAATATTTTGTCTTCATATTCATTAGATGAGCAATATCTGATTCGCTATATAAGCGGAAATGATTCAGATCACAGCCTATATTGAATCCAAATGGGGAATATAGACCTAAAGACCGATGACTATGTCCGAATAAATTTAGCATATCTTTTTTGTGATTGATAGGTTTGTGAGTTAGGAAAAATTCAGTATCATTAATTTTGATCGTTAAATCTTGGTATACTTCATAGAATCCGGCATTTTTACAGTATTGTCTAAATGCTTCAAAATCACCATCGAAGAAATATTTAACAATTCGTTCTTCGTTATTACCCATAATAAGTATTACTTTAGCTTTTAGTTTTTGGACTAATAGAATAGAAGTTTTCCAACCATCTGTATCTATTCCATCACAATCCATGAAGTCGCC
>JBKSNA010000027.1:0-56180 GCA_046882085.1 Clostridia bacterium | reverse complement strand
TTTTTATGGAGGATTCATAAATGCAAAAAGTTCTCAGCACTATGAGAAAAGCGATCCAAAAATATAATTTGATCGAGAATGGCGATCGCATAGCAGTTGGAGTTTCGGGCGGAAAAGATAGCCTAGTTCTCCTAAAAGCTTTAGCAAACTTCAAGAAGTTCGGTCTATACGATTATGACATTGTTGCAGTAACAATCGATATTTACTCAGGCGAAGTAGACTATACAGAACTCAAAAATTTCTGTCTAGCAAACAATGTCGAGTTGGTGATAGAAAAGACAGACATTCAACATATTGTATTTGATATACGAAAAGAAAAAAATCCCTGCTCTCTATGTGCAAAAATGCGTCGCGGAGCCCTAAATTCAGTATGTCAGCGACTAAAATGCAATAAACTAGCTTTAGCCCATCACCTACAAGATGTAGTTACCACTTTCTTCATATCATTATTCTACGAAGGTAGACTATCAACAATGCTTCCTATGTCATATATGTCCAATACCGATATCACTCTAATACGACCACTATATATCACACCAGAAAAAGACATCATACATGCTAGCAAAGACATGCTAATACTTAAAAGTAAGTGTCCAGCTGACAAAGACAGCAAACGTCAAGATATTAAAGAACTAGTCAACAATCTAGACAAACTAATCCCAGATTGCAGAAAAAGAATAGAGACCGCAATACTCTCAGATAAATCCTATAACATGCTAGACAAAACGTATAAATATAAATAAATTTTCATCACAAAATTCAAAAAAAACATCAAAAATACCGTTTTATTTGCTAAAAAACGGTATTTTTATATATTTTTATCGAGATATGTCATATTTTGCCAAATCTTTAAATACGTTAACTAAAGAGGTGAAACAATGACAACTATCAATGAAAACAAAATTATATCCATGGCCTGCTATATCCTTGACAACAATACAACTATAAGAGCCACAGCACAATACTTCAATATTCCAAAAAGTACTGTACACCACAATCTCAGCACCAAGCTAAAATATATTGATTATCCTTTATTTAAACAAGTCAAACACCATCTAGCACAAAACTTCAATGTAAAACATATTCACGGCGGAGAAGCAACACGTCTAAAATATGCAAAAATAAAATCAGCAATCAATATTAATGATCAATTAGAAAACATTATTTAAATTTACAAATTATTTTTTAAAACAATTAATTATTTAATTTTATAAAAAATAATTAAAAATTTAAAAAATATACTATATTTTAGTATTTTTGCTAATTATTAGTATATTTTTTAATTTTATTTATTATTAAATTATTTATTTTTATTTATTTCAAAAATCCTTGAATGATTTTTTCTTCCGCCTGTTCTTCATTAAGGCCCAAGGTTAACAATTTCAATATTTGATCTTCTGCAATTCTACCAATAGCAGCCTCATGTGTAAGGCTAGCATCTCTATGTCTAGCACTCACTTTTGGCACCGAATCAATTCTAGCATCGTCTAGAAGTATTCCATCACACTCGACATGTCCAAAGCATTTGTTTTTACCCATTAGATTGGATTTGAATACCTGTTCGCTCTCACCTCTTGCTACACTTCTAGATGCGATATCGCACTTGCAATTCTCTCCTAATAGATCTATTGTAAAATCAGTCTTAGCCACATTAAATCCATCAGTCATCACTTTTTCATTCACTACTAGTGTGGAGTTTTTGCCCTGTTTCACTTTAGTCTTACGATCTGAGTAGTCCACGCCACCCAACTGTGTAGTATTCATGGTCATACTGCTATTCTCAGCCATATTGATAATAGTGGTAGGATTCATTACCTTATGAGTACCAGAGCCCATTGCTAAATGATTCTCTATGTACACCACATTAGCATTCTTACCAATATGGAAGGTATGAATACCATCATGACCTCCTTCATCTGTAGAATGCACACCGCACCCTGCTATAATTGTTACATTAGCACCATCTTCAATGTAAAAATCATTGTAGACTAGATCAAATAATCCATTCTCGCTAATGACCACCGGTATATGACAAGCTTCATTTTGGCAAGACGAACGCACATATATATTAATACCCGAACCATCTATCTTCTTCTCTATCTCTATATGCGCTGAGGATTTTATTATTTCGCTTTTTCCATTCTTTCTAAAAGAGATTGCTCCATTAGGTATTTCATGAAGACCAGCTATCTTTTCTAACAAATCTTTACTAATTTTATCTATCTTCACGATTACCTCCATCTATTCTCGCGCATTTCATAGGCTTTAGAAAAGAAATAATGTCTTTGGTATCTCCGAATCTTTCAATCTTACCATTAGATAGTACCAATAATTTTTGAGACACATTTAGAAGTCGCTCTTGATGACTAACCACAATATACGACTTATTAGAATCAAACAATTCACTTAGTTTGTCAAAGCTCCACAAGTCTATACCTGCTTCAGGCTCATCAAAAATGTAGCATTCTCCATCTTTCGCCAATGCCAATGCCAATTCTATTCTTTTTTGTTCACCACCAGATAATGTCTTATCAAAATCTCGATCCAAATATTCCTTAGCACATATTCCAACTTTCGACAAAATTTCACAAGCCTTAGTTACACCATTTTCTTCACGTGTAGCAATGTCAATAAGATCTTTAACTGTTATCCCCTTGAATGTAATAGGCGATTGAAAAGCATAATTTATACCCAATCTCGCGCGTTCATCTATAGACATATCGGTAATGTCAACATTATTAAAATATACTCGACCGCTAGTAGGTCGAATGAGCCCCATTATTATCTTAGTGAGTGTTGATTTACCGCTACCATTATGACCAGTAATAGCTGTAACGCATTGATCTTCAAATACGCATGAAATATTATCAAGAAGAATCTTTTCTTCTCCATCTACCAATACTTTGTATGATATATTTTTTAATTCTATCATTTTATCTCCACATACATTCTAACATACAAATATTGAAAAATCAATAATTATTTTCACATATGTTATGCAAATTTTACTATGTATAATAAAGTTGTAAAAGAATATATCTGGGCATATAAAAAAATACAGAGATTACTCTCTATATTTTTTCTATCTTAGTATATAACTTCAATGTGAAATTATAAGGATCTACCATATTAGCATATGCTGAATCTATCACAACACCATCGCTTAAGCTTATTGTCTGATTTCCATTTACAGGGTTTAATGTATAATAACTATTAGTACTTGTATCAGGATAGAATAAATCATAGTTCGGCTGATATACTAGCACATTTTTCATCAAATTCCCCGCCACATAACACTCAAAATAATAAGAAATTTTATATCTACCACTACTACTAATCTTTAGATCAATATCTACTTGGAAGATTGTTCCTCCGCGGAAATTGCTAGGCGTTCGGAACTCTGTCATTTCTTCATTATTTATGATATAAGTTGCCTTAATATCACTACTCTTATTTAGATACAAGAAACAATTCGCATCTGATTCTAATGTGAGAGAATATAATACAATAGCCAAAATCGAAATAATCAATAATACCGACAATGCGATTATAATCACTCTATTTCTAGTACCTCTAAATGAATGAGACTGAACTTTCTCTTCATTCATTTTCTCTAGATCTTTATTACTGATGCTATTATCTTTTAGTTTACTTTTGGCAGGTGATTTTACTACTGTTTTAGGCGGACTTTTTGTTACCGTTTTAGTAATAGTAGTCTTTGTAGTTGTTTTTGTAGTTGTCGTTTTGATAGTACCACTTGACGACTTCTTAGTACTAGACTTAGTATCGCCACCAATCTTGGTAATCTTAGGTTTCGTTGTTGTAGTTGTTTTTTTAGGCGTAGATGAAGAACGTGTTGTATTTACTTCATCTAATGGCATATCAGTCTTGGTCGCCTTATTAAAATCATTCTTCATTTACCCCTCCTTTACATTTTCTATAATAATTTAAAATGAACCATTTGCTGAAGTCTCAATTGTCAACACAATTTTTAACGACTCAGAATGTTTAAGATCTTTCATACTTGAATAAGGAATAGTGAATCCGGTCAACATTGTCGCCTGCGCATTCTTCACCATTGCTGTAGGAGTAGAACCTGTACCCGTATAGTAATAATAATCATCAACTTTACTAAATTTATTTGCATCATTAGATGTTTCATCAAATCCCGAAATCGTTACTCCTGATAATGCTGTAGTAGTACCTGATACCATGACATCGAACTTAAATCTCACATATCTAGATCCACCACTCGCATCCTCATTTTTTAATATTAATGTTAGATTTTCTTTTACATCTGGTTCAATAGGACCAGCTAGAGTAACATACGAACTTTTATCAAGAGTATCTATCTTATTAGCAGAAGCTACACTATTTTGATATAAAGACAACTTTAGATCTTCTATTAGAACATTGATTTCAATTCTATTAGGATCACTGACTACAAACCATGCGTTCGATGCTCCTATTATAGAGCAGAAAAGACATGCCAGTAACAACATTACTGATATAATAGTTATTGAACATGCTCTTCTATTTTTTATCATTGTTTACTCCTTATTGCCAAGTGGTCCATATTCCCTTGTTATCATTAAGAATAAGTGCACCATCTTCATCTTCAATATACTCGCCATTCTCATCAGTTAGATACATTTCCCATGATTTACAAGCACCATTAGTGGATTGTATCGCTTCAAATCTAATAGTTATTCTAATATTTTTACCCAACATGGCATTTGGCGCACTATTGGATAATAGTATTTTATTGAATGGAGTATTGGTAGCCCCCGCTGCAAGCGCACTAGGAATAAAATATGTAACATTTGTCCCGTCGTCGGTATTTTGATTTTTTATACTTGTAGCAGGATTGTCTCCATTGTAGAATGAGAAATATTTTCCATAATTTGTATCCGTATCTAATACATCATTATTTACTGTATAAGCATCTATCCAGAATCGAATATAAACATTACAAGAATTGCTATCAGTCTTAAATCCTACAGAAGTCAATTTAGTACTATTGTATTGTACTTCAAATGGAGTACCACGAGTAACTACACCAACAGGATTCACTTCTAATGTATTCCCATTCTCTACTATACCGTTACCAGATACTGTAGTATAATAAAAGTTGACTTTAATATTGTTAAATTCAGCATCTCCATTGATAATAGCCGAAGCGGTAAAGTAAGAATATGTAATATTGAATATGCACAAAAAGGCCAACGATAGAACGATGACAGCTGTCAATATATTTAGTTCTTTAGTATTTGACCTTTTCATTCATTTTCTCCTTTATTTTAAGTAATTAGCTATCTGAGCCTCAAAAGTATCTGACCAACTAGAAATATCACTAGTTGATGTATATTGAATATAATCTATACTTCCAGTAGCACTCATCGGAATATCTAAGATTTGACCAGGACGCAAGATACCAATGAAATAATTATAACTATCGCCCGCATTAGTACTCTTTAATATCGCAGTATCACTACCCGCATATGTACCACTAAATCTTACATAATAAGAATTCTCAGTAGGATTAATAATCATAGCATTATTAGTACCCGCGTTGACAAGTATTGGCGCTGACGAACTACCAATCGTAGCGCTAACTGATTTTAACTGCACAAACAAGCCATTAGAAGTATCTACACTATTAATTGTTTTTACTAATTTTGATTCGTTTGGCAATAATGTAATAGCACTATCTGAAATATTAGCACCATTGACCAACATATTAGCTTTTAGGCTTCTAGAATATGCTCTCACAAATGTATCTGGTAAAGATTCTATTCTGCTTCCATTTTCTACATTGTAATATTTCCAATAAGCATATTCCCAATCAGCAGGTTTAGTATTCACCGTTGCCCATGCTTCTGAATATGTATACACATATACTTGCGCATTAACACCTGTTAAAGTGTTGCCTGTATTATTCTTAAGATAAAATTCTACTGTAGTACCATTCACTCTAGACTCAACTGACACCATAGTAGCATCGTCGTTTAGTGTTGTTGTACTAATAGTAGGTATTATCTCTACAAATAAGTCATAATTGTAGCTAGCATTCCAATCATCAGAAATATCTGCTAACAAAGCACCGCCGACAATGAAGTCAGTCAAAATATTCACACTAGAATATGGTGCAATAATAATGCTAGTAAGTGCCTGATTCGCAGATCCTGCAGTACCTGTCAAATCTTTCACTCCTGACACACTATAATACACACTAGATGTATTGTTAAATAATACACTATCAGTATAAGTCGTAGGATTACTTACTTTTAATTCTTCAGGTCTAGAGTCTGCGATTGAGTCAGAGTCGGTATCGAACATAAATGTTCCATTACCATTGCTTAATCTATATTTTAATTGATATTTGCTAATAGTTACTTGCTGATATTTAGAAGTATTATTTGTCAAAGATAATGAAGTGTTGAATGATTTTTGGCTGTTGCTATCCATTAATAGATTAGCATATTTTGATGTATTTACCTTAGACACATTAGATTTTAAATAACTTGTTGTTACTTCATTTATTGTTTCATTTGCAATAGTCTTGCTAGACAACTCACCTGTGAAGGTCGTTCCATTGATGGCAATACTATTTGTTACTATTTTCTTATTGTTGTATGCTTCACTGGGGAATGATACACTAGTAATCTCTATACTATCTACGATCTCTATATAACAAGTAGAATTAGCAGGGATATATTTGTCGTAATAGCAAGTCTCGAACAATTTACTACTAGCGTCCCATTCTAAATGCTTCCAACCAGAATCATCAGCATAATCATATCCATAATTATATTTAATATTATTTTCATATGCTAGATCGCCATTCTCGTTAATTATTGCTGAATTTTCTGTATCGGTTTTATAAACTCTAATAGTTGTAGAACCTTCTATATAAGATCCATCTTGTTCAGTAATTTTATAATATATTGGTTGAAATACATTTTCAGTTTCAGAACCAATGATTCCATTTGTCATCAACTGATATTGCTTATCCTTTTCTGAACTTTCAACAATTACTGTGTAAGAAGCAGTTAGACTAGTTTTAGCCTCGATTTTTAATCCAGAAAGATTGGCTTTTATTATAGAATTATGCGAAGCACCATCATATTTCCCAGAATAAGTATTTATGGAATATATTGAATCCCAGATGCCTGTTACTCTAGCCTTAATTTTTACTGCGCTATTGCCTGTAATTAAGTATACTCCGATGCCCGCATAACCACGATTACCACCAATCCATTTTGTATTTAATGTTGTAAGAGGATCAGTTGTATTCAATCTTCTGTAAGCACCCTCTGGACTAGGATAGTCTAATCCATGAGCTACATTATGTCTATAATTATACACTATAGCACGAGCAGCTGTATCCTTTGCTATATTATCTGCCGTCAACCCAAAATCTAAATCTTTAGCCTTATATGCTATCCATGCATTACCTGCTACATTATCGACATACAATGGGTGTGAATCATTGTAAGTGGCAGCATCTTTTTTATAAAATTCTGCAGTTACATTAATTGTTAAATTTTGCCCTATGTATGATTCATCTGTATTATCCACAAAATCCACACCTGTGATAATAGTAAGTTTCCCTTCACCTTTAGCTACAGGTGTAACCTTATAAATATATCCATTACCTACGATATAATCATCACGATTGGCGAAGTTTAATATAACATTATCTTCGTCGCCTACTCCGCTCCATGCCAAAGAATACTGTAATCTCAAGTCAAAATCATATGCCATAGAATATTGAATAGATATCTCATATCCTTGACCTGTAATACCAAATGGGATAGGAGTAGTCAAGGTATCATTAATAATTTTTACTTGTTGATTCGCCGCATATGCATTAGGCAAACTTGGATTAGTACCATATATATAAGATGAAGTCGTATTCGCGAATGTAATACCCACCATACAAGCAAAAACCGCGACGAGTATGCCGCTTAGAATTGATATTAAATTTCTTTTAGTTTTTGCTCTTTTGATCATTACATCAATCTCCAACTTCTCTTCATTTCGATTTCGTTTTGAATAACAGAACTTACTACCCAAATACCAACAATCATCACGATAAACAACATTGAATGATCTTTAATAAATGTAATGTAAGTACCATAGTTGGACAATGAGAAGACTACTTCACCCTCAATATCTCTAATAGTAGGATATTGACAGTTTCTAATCTTGGTATCCAATGTCGCAAGTGTTATACCAGGATTGTCATCAATAACACCTTGTATAAACGCTGCTTCATCTTGCCATTTTCTAAGTTCTTCTTGTGAAGGATCTGCAGATTGAACCGCATCACCATGACAAATATAATAAGTCTTACCATCGCTAGTTTTTAGAGTGGCAATGTAGCGGTGGGTAGTAAGACTATATCCACCGCCAATACCATGCTCTCTAAATGTAATTATATCGCCGACTTTATATTCATCTTGTGGCAACACAGCCACCATATCACCTCTGTAGAAGTAAGGAGCTTCACTGTCTGACTCTACTCTATATAAGCCAAGCTTGAAAATCCAAACACTCAATAGTGTCGCTAACAATATCAAACATATTGACAAAGCGATGTTGTACATAAGTTGTTTGAAGAAATTAAATGCTTTGTTTTCTAATATTTGGTCGTTATAATTCATGCTTTCTCCCTTTAATCATTCCAAATTGTTAAATTATTTTACCATATAGTCCCAACTCTACTGAACCATTATTATAACTAGTCTCATCGTCGACCGTATACGTAGTGGTGTTGCCTGAAGTTGTGCAAGACATACCTCTACCAATAATCGCTCCAATGAATCTATCTCCTGTCGCATTATTGCATGTTAGATTGAATACAATTTCGACAGTATTATTAGTAATAGTATCAGAATCTGCTAGTCCTATTATTCCACCAATATACACGCCTAAAGCTACTGCGTTGTTATTAATATTACCTAACACTGTACAATTATCTATAGTAATATTCTTACCATATCCTACCGCACCACCTAGATAAGGAATATTTACATTAGAAATATTAATTGTTACATCGGTGTCTTCTATTATTGCATTTTGATTATTGCCATCAAAATACGCTATCAAGCCTGCCACATAAGTACAAGCTGATGATGACGACAAGGTAAAGTCAACATTACAATTAGATACATTAGTACCCATTCCTTCTGCCACTAATCCAGAGATATAAGATCCCACTCTCGCAGTCGCAAATTCTATATTAGCTGCGATACTCACTGATACACTCAATTTTAGATCCGGATCATCTGACATGATCTCAGATCCTTTGTCTTGTGCTATCAAGCCAGCAATATATATATTTTTCTCTGTATTGATATTACCTGAAATATTGAAGATCGTCTTTCCAGATACATTCTGAATTGTTGAATTATTTGCCCCTGTTGCTATTAATGATAATTGTACAACATTTTCGACCTTATTTGCAAATGAATTTGATAAAATTATTCCATTTTCTTGTCCAAATTCAATATTTTTTATTATTGCACTATTCAATTCTCCAAATAACGAGAACTTTTCGATATCATTCAACTCAATAATCGCATCATAGAATACATAGCCATTACCATCAAAGACACCATTGAATGAACTACAGAATAATCCACCATCATTAGCCAATACAATGTCCATTATATTTTCTATTTCGCTCAAATCTAAACTATCGCCTAATTTGAAATACATTTCTCTATTAGCGAAGTATTTGATATTTAATAACTGAGCTACATCTTTAATAATGTAAGCATTAGCTTCATCACTACCATCACCATATGCATATAGATCGAGATCAATAATGCCATCACTGTCTCCTACATATTCTGTAGTAGCTGACCATACAGTATTCGCACGAGTAACATATACTTTGAAGTCTGTATATACACCCATTGTAGTAATAGGATATCTAAACTCTTGTCCCATAGACTTGTAGTAAGAAATATTATATGATTTAGCTTGAAGTGGACCTAATCCGGCAGAAGTATATTGTGCTAAATTATAAGAAATATTGAACACATCTCCATCTGTATAATTCTCTGCTGACCAATAATACTCATTAGAATCTTCATCGTAGAAGATCTCTGATATAGCCTCTGGCACAGTTGTTTCACACCTAAACTCTACATTCTCTCCAGAGAAGTGCTTATCTGCACCAACTCCAAAAGCTCTAATATAGATATTGAAAGTACCTACTATATCATCGAATGCTGTAACATATGTATCATAAGTATCGATGAATCGATCATCTATAGAATACTCACCATACTCGAATGAAACTCTATATTTAGTAGCGTTATCAATAGGATCCCAACTAATAATATTCTTATCTATATTGATAGACTTATATACTATTTGTCCAAGTTTGATAAATCCTCTCACATTATCACTATTAATCGCATTAATATCTCCGCCACCAATAGCACGTATACGTACAGAATATTCACCTGCATCAATTTTGCCTGTCAAGTCATAACTATTACTTGTAGCGGTATATGTATAATTCTTATTACCATTTAGTTCTATATAATAACTAACAGCTGATTCTATCTCGTCCCATACTAGAACTCCATCGCTAGTAGTAATATTTGTTATAGTATCCAATCTCTTCATATCTGTAGGCACTGTATAACCACTATTAATCATATTATTGATCTTATTTCCGACTACCATAATACTGATTTTGTAATCATATTGTGATGTAATGCTTAACTTAGTAGTATTATTGCTACCCACCACCGAATAGTCCGCATAATCAGTGAACTGATATGTATACCAATCGCCATCTTTAATACCAGGAGTATCAAAACTAATCTCTACCAAACTATCTAGATCTTCCGGATCGGTTAGATATGATATATGGAAGTAGAAATTATGCGCACTGTCGTCTGCTTGCCACTTCAACATACCATCATATATGCCTAAGTTAGTAGCCTTAGCCATTCTTCCAAATATAAACATCTCACTAGGATAACTAGCATTTAGACGACCATTTTCAGTATTCACTGAGTATACAGCCGATACTAGATAACCCTCAGGACAAATATATGTAATAGTATCCCCGTCAATAGTTATATTATTTGATATTTTACTAATATCAATATATATAGAAGCACGATCTGCGCTCTCCAGTCTATATAGACTAGAAGCATTTCTATTAAATGACAATACGCCATCTGCATAGTTATGATCTACAGTAGATTCTATATACGATATCGCACGAACTGCTATAGAATATTCACTACCATCAAATTCGTCTGGCAATACATAGGTTACCACATTGTCAACATTATTGAACACTACACCTTCGGTATCTGCTTTGATATAAATATACTTAGTTTCACTACCATCGCTTAGAGTGATTTCATAATACTGAGCATACTTTCTGCTACTATTGATAGTAACATAACTCATATCAAACTCTAATACACCCTTACCATTTACTCTCACTTCAGTAGTAGAATACTTGTAGTATGTATTAGTGCTATTACCATCAGGTAGTTTTGCATTTAACAGATAATCATCATCTTCATTGTTATTACCAATACCTGCTAAGGTTTGAATTGTAATATTGTATACTTCATTACTATTGAAGATATATTCACCTAAAGCATCTTTCAACTCAGCAAAGTCAATCAATACCACACCTTCGATCTCACTGTATTTCTTCAATACAAATATCACATCAGAATTACGATCATTTTTATTCTTGATAGTATCTAGATGTCCTCTAGCCTCTAGTTCGGTGTATTTAGTATCATCGTATGGATAATAATATATAATTCTCTCTATCTCTTCTTCGCCAGCGAACATCATAGTCAACTTGTATATAGGGTAATCTATAATATTACCATCTTCGTCATACTCTATCATGTCTTTGATCTGCACTAGACCACTATGAGTAGATAATGTATTCACTCCATATTTTACGAAAGGCTTTAGATCATTATTATAAGATGTAATATATCCTTTGTATGCACTTGGATTACCTAAAGCATCTACACCTGTAGCATACATATCTCCGCCAAGAATACCTACATCTATGAAGAATGTACCACCGCTAGACACATCGATTCGAGATAATGTAGCTGAACTAGTATAACTAATCTCGCCATCGCTTATAGTACGATCAATTACATGATAATACACTTCATTGTAGTTCGCTATATCCATTATATTATTGGTATAAACATTGAAGTATAGTGATTCGCCACCATAAGAATATTTCACACCTGCACAAAGTTCATTTTGTTCGGTATATGAAATATAATCTAATGTAGATGAATTATTAATAAAGTCATTATAATCCAATGCATATATAGTATGTGTCTCAGTAGGAGTCTTGAGTATTATTCTATATATTGTAGTTGATTCCCAGAATGAATTAGTCTCGCTATCAGAGAATACATAATTAATCTTGGTAATAGTCTGGGATGGTGAATAATCTACTACTCCTTTAGTTACTCCATATGTATTAGGAACTAGTTTATCCAATACCAAATCGAATGAGTTTGCAATCTTTGAATTGATCATCATCAATCCGCTTAAATTGTATTGAACTTCGTCAATCTCTACAGTTCCAAGATTGATAGATTCTCCGATCAACTGAATACTAATATCATAAGATTTACCATCTATTGCCTTCAAGATCTCGTCTTCAATCACATATACAATAGGCGACGATAATGACTGATTTGTCCACAATTCTATTTTCATTGTTGACAACTCTGTCTTAGTTTTATCAAGGTTGTCATAAATTGTTTCTTGTGTAGTATTGTTAATCTTATCTTTTAGTATTACCTTAGCAGAAGTGAAGTATCTATCAGCGGTAAACTTCAACATACCATCATCTAGTACCACTTTCGTTACTTGAGGCAATCTATATATTTTTAATTCATCACTCACAGCACTATTCAATACATTATTTCTAGTACTGACCGCTTTGACTTTCACTCCACATACACCAGATACATCTAGAGATGAGAAATCATATTCATTAGTATCTACTGTAACCTTATATACTCTTGACTCGTTGGTTATTTCTACATTATAACTAGTCGCACCTATGCAGGCATTCCAACTCAATACCCCGTCGTACGCTTGTAATATAGGCTTAGCCATAATGCTAAATGAACAAGGACTAGAATACATAGACGCACATATCTTGTATCCTTCTATTCTATGAGTGGTAATAGTCTGCACGTATACTAAATAATTGCCATCTGCGAATATTGCTTCAAACTTGCCATCTCCATTCTCGTCATAACCATAAGGGAATCGTACTTTTGTGGTATTTATCAAACCATAACTATAATAATTACTACCTTCTTTATACTTCAATCCATCATCAGTAGATAGATATTCATATTCTTCTCCCGCTTGGTCAGTATATATAATCTTGATAACATAATTCTCAGGTATCTCAGTGGTTTCTAAAGTTTCTTCATCTACTAGTTCATTCTTTACATTCTTAGACCAAGTCAAGAAATCTACATAATCATTCTCGCTATCGGTTGTTTTCTTCACATTGATAGGAGCGAACAATCCATATGCACTATCTTCCACTTCTTTAGGATTTAATAAATAGATATCTCCATCTACTTTACCTAAATAAGTAATATTGATAGTGATATTAATGTCTTCAGCAGTAAGATCACTATATTCATATGCCAACACTTGATCAGCATAAATTGTTAAAATATTTCCATTTAAGTTTGCTAGGGAGTTATCCACATTTTTTAGATCAATTGTGTATAAATCATTTTTGGTAGTCAATGTTAGTTTAGTAGTTGCTTGCTCCACATCTTTTAGAGCTACAATACTAGGATCTATAGTAATAGCGAAATGTCCATAGCTGATATTAATTACAGGATCTACCACAGGACATATTGTGATATATTCAGTATATGACGAATTGGTAGACATTTCTGTATTAGATATTGCCTTCACCGCAATAAATCTATTAGTGGTAATATTGTTTAGCAAGTAAGAATTATTTTCTATTAATTCATCATTTATCTTGGTATACTCGTTACCATCTACGTCGTATATCTCATAACCAACAGCCCCTTCTACCGCAGTGAAGTGCAATATACTATCACTAACATACAAATTCGTAGGAGCAGTTATCTTCTTAATATTGATAACATCTGAGTCTAATGAATTAAATACGAAGACCACTTTGGTACCATCATTATATTGAGATGTATTATCAGTGGTCGTGCTTACTTTTACTTGATTATTACCAGCTAGCAAATCAATCTCGTCCAAAATAATAATCAGTTCTCCACTTTCCATTTCTGTACGAGTGAATGTCATCGAATAATCCCCGATCACTACAGGATATTCTCTGAAGTAAATATCCAAATTTTGCGGTGCGGTTATTGTTAATGTTGCTGAATTTTCTAGCGCAGTATTATCCTTAGCGTAAGATACTTGCACTTTAGGTTTTCTCTCTATACTAATAGGATCACTAACCACACTAATCTTAGTAGGATCATTTACTTCGATAGCAATGTCATGCACGCCATCGCCCGCTGTGTCTAATAATTTTTTAGCACTAATTGTGATTGTATTATCCACAAGTGTAGCGAATGAATTAATAGCGGATTTCTCTCCATCTATTATCAACTTATAGTTGTTTAAAGTATAATCTTCATTCACATTATCAAATACAATATTTTGATCATCTCTTATTAATACAGGTTTTGATAATTGCTCTAATACGAATGTATTAGGATATGCATATTCATCACTAGTAGCGATAGAATCATCATCTGCCGGTGCTAAATATTGAATAGTTACACCAAAGTCTGACTTCATTTCGTCATAGATGATATTATAATCCGTATCCACTAGCGGAATAGTATATTTGCCATTCTTGTATTCTGCAGTAACACTCTCGCCAAAGCTGTATTTTACTACTATTTCATAACCCGCAGTATGATTAGGTGTAATAATAAGTGAATTATTTTCTACTTTGATTTCACTAGTAGCGTCGATTTTATTGATTGTTATGCTATTAGTAGCAGAATTTATGTAATAATTAACACCTTCTCTATCTTTAGCTATCGCTGTAATACTTATTATATTCTCGCCTGTAACTAACGAAATATCTGATAAAACTTTAGTATCTCCATTATGTACTATTTCATATGTAGAATGATCCAAGTCTTCATTTTCGATACTAAATTCATCAATAGAATTATCGTACTCCAATGTAGGGATAAGCAATTTCTTCACATTGATATCTCTAGACATTACAGATGTTAGATATTCCACACCATTACCCACCGCTTGTACTTTAATATTCTTAGTCTCCCCAGCATTTAGAGCTATGAGATATTCATTGTCTGTAATAGCAGCAGTCGCAGTATATACGCCTTCTACTAAAGTATATATTTGATAATTGTCAGCATTTTCTATTGTACTAAATGATACTTTATTATTTGTCTTATCAAATACATTATCAAAATTTGGATTACTCAACACTTCAAAGTTAATGCTTGCGGTAGCCACTTCTGTTAGGTTAGATCCTACTTTTTCTCTATAAGAGAAAGTATTCACTCCATCACCCAATACATACACATATGTTACATAACTTCCAGCCGGTAAATAATTTTCGCCTGATGCATCTATTGTGTTGTATTCCCACATTGTATCTTGTATAGACTTTATTGTTCCACCAATTTGAGTACGCAATTCAATTATCGCATTTTTATTAATATTAGATCTTACCACACTTGCGGTAGAATTGTTCATTGATATAGCATTGATTGCCTCTAATTGAGTAAATGATATTTTAGCAATTTCACTATTGATAGTATTTTCTTTATTACCTAAGTGGCAAATACTAATCTCATTCACACCAGCATTAAACACATATTCCGACAAATCTAAATCTTCATCGATCTCTATTTGTATATCGCCATCTTTGTCGCTAAAGTTAATTCTATATTTCTCTCCACTTGTCGCACCGAACTTCAATACATAATTCTCAATGACTGGATCTACGTCTTCATTCTTAGTAATAGTACAAGAATTCTCACTTGAATATAGATAATATACACCTGACACTTCGCCTGAAGAATTTGCACTAACAGCAATCTCAATTTGTTCGCCCGCATCAAAATTAGACAAGTCAAATTCATTCGCACGAATGTTTGCTTGAGTAAGTTGATCATCAGTTTTGATAGTCAACAAATAAGTAGTAGCGCTATCAATGCTATTCCAATGAATTACTTCTTCATCAAGCGAAAACTCCGGAGTGGTCAATCTTGACACAGATATATTGTCGACAATACCTGTCATCGCTAGATTTTCACTATCTTGCCTTAGGATCGGCAATACTTTAATGTTTGAGATTTTATTACTATTAATCAACGTTTCAATATTTTCTAAATTATCCAAGTTGAAATAATTTGCTGTAATGACACCTTTATTTTCATCAATATCTTCAGCTAGCACTTTATTATTCACAATATTAACATTGTCAATATACACTTTGTATCCAGCAGAATGTATCACATTATTCCAGCTAACTGTAGACGACACCATAGTTGGACGTACTATATCTAATACTTGTACATTTTTTTCTATCTTGAGAGAGTTGTAGTCTTTCACTCCGTCTTCAAGTGAATCAATAATTTCCTGATCTACTACAGCCTGCACACCAATTAACACATTTTGACCTGCATATTTTTCATCTAACTCTTTTAATGAAAATTCATTTATTGTAATTTGCTCATACAGTTCGCCATTAATGAAAATATTACTTGCTGTAGTATTACTATCAAAGCTCAACTTTCCACCAACGATAGACATATTAGTAACAGGCGCAGTTTGATAATACTGATATGGGATTTCAGTGTACGGTGAAGACTGATAAGCGAAACTAAATCTTGATGCCTCCGCCTTCACCTTTGCAGTCATTACACAATCAAGTGAATTCCCTACATATTTTGATATTGGGAAGATGTTGCTATTCCCCACCGAATAATCTTCCCCGTTAATATTAATGATGTAGTTTGATGCATTGTCCACCATTTCAAAAGTGAATGCTTGAAGAGTGGTATCAAATTGAAGATTTCTTGGGGTATCCAATACTTCAATAGATTCTTTCACTCTAATGGTCATAATATCTTCTTTCTTAGAGTTTTCTTTCGATACCAACCTGATCACACACTCGCCTTCCTTATGCGCAGTAATCACACTACCATTAACCGATAGCACGCTAGCATCACTAGAAGTGATAGAATAATTCTTATTCGTCGCATAAGCAGGTCTGATATCTACGAATTGATTCATATCCAATTCCTGATCTACCAACATTACAATTTGCGATTCTTCTCCTAGATTGAATGAAATACTATTTACAGGCACGTCATTATCACAGCCAAACAAGAACATTGATAACAATGCTACCAAAATAAATATGTGCCAATTTTTAATCTTTAGTTTAGACATCTTAACCCCTTTTATGTCTTATAATATTATTATATATTTTATCACACTATTGATTTTTTATCAAATAATTAATACAATTTTCTACAAATTATTTTTTATTACAATTTCGGCAAAAAATAATATTTTTTAATGAATATTTTTTAATTTTTTAATATTTTTTGCAAAAATTAATTAATTTTATATATTTTTAGTTAGTTTTTTGAATATTTTTTTGTTTTTTATTTTTTTATCACACTTAGAAAGCAAATATCAACACTTGACAAACGTTGTAAAAATTTTTATAATATACTCATATAGAATAAAGAGGTGGATATGGAATTAAAGATTTATAATTCTTTGACAAGAAAAAAACAAGCAATTCAACCAAAAGACAATATAGTTAACTTTTACTTTTGCGGACCTACAATATATTGGTTTCAACACATTGGTAACATGAGAGCATTTTATGTAATGGACACAATGAGAAGAGCCGTAAAATATTTAGGATACAATATTAATCATGTAATGAATATTACCGACGTTGGACATATGACCAGCGATCAAGATGAAGGCGACGACAAAATGGAACTAGCATCTAAGAGAGAACAAAAGACTCCTCAAGAGATCGCATCATATTATTGGAATATTTGTAAAAACGATATGGACAATCTCAATATCGAAACTCCAGAACACATTTGCCCTGCCACAAGCGTTATACCTGAGATAATTCAATTCGTTCAAGATATCGTAGACAATGGTTATGGATACATTACCAAACGTGGTGTATACTTTGACACAGCTAAATTTGATGATTATGGCAAACTTGGCGGAATGAATCAAAACGACAAACTATTCGGAGCTAGAATTGAAGTAGACGATGAGAAGAGAAATCCTGCAGACTTCGTATTATGGGTATTAGATAAAGAGAATCATATTCAAAAATGGGATAGCCCTTGGGGAGTTGGTTACCCTGGCTGGCATATAGAATGTAGCGCCATCGGTGGCAAATTCTTAGGAGACCATATAGATATACATGGCGGTGGAATAGAGCACAGACCTGTACATCACGAGAATGAAATCGCCCAAAACTACGCAAGGTTCGGACATCATGTAGTAGATAATTGGTTTCACTTAGAACATTTAATGTTCAATGGTGGCAAAATGAGTAAATCTACCGGCGGCATGTATACCTTATCAGCATTAGCAGAGAAAGGATACTCTCCAATGGATTTAAGATTATTCTATTTATCTGCACACTATTCTAAACAACAAAATTTCACATTTGAAGCACTTGATAGTGCCAAAGATAGCTACTCTAACTTATCAAAATTATTATTAAAACATAAAAACGGTACAAATATTATACCAAATGAAAAAATCGCTGAATACAAAGATAAATTTGCAAACTTTGTAGCCGACGATATTAATACACCATTAGCGCTGTCTGTAATGTGGGACGCACTTAAAAACAATCCAGACAGTAAGGATATTTATGATTTAGTATTAGATTTCGATCGATTCTTTGGTTTAGGACTAAGCAAGATCAAAGAAGAAAAACAAGATATTCCGGAAGAGATCATCACAATAGCAGAGGAGAGAAAACAAGCTCGTAACAACAAAGACTATGCTACCAGCGATATTCTTCGTGATAAAATATCTAGTCTTGGTTATACCATTATGGATAAACCAAAAAATGAATACGAAATTGTAAAACAATAAAAAGTCTGAGACAATCTGTTAGTTTTCTCACACAAAGAAAAAATCACCTACGTTTAGGTGATTTTTTCTCAACTTTAAACATACATTAACTAATGAAATATGACGATTTCCCTATTTTAGATAATACTACATATCAAATATTACAAGAACAATACACCAATCAACAGCCCGACCGACACGAACTGATCGGTAAAATTTTCAACAAACTCAATATGCTATCCACATGCGAACTATTGAATTTGAAACATTTCAATAAATCAATTTTATCATCTACCGAAAACAGCAAATCAACAATCTCTGAAATAATAAAAAACTTCTGCCAAACTTTCACAATCGAACCCAATACAAATAATCATATCAAAACAATCAACATATTTAGTTTCCTATACGAAATGTTAGACACCATCAATCTAATAGAACACTTAATTGAAGTCAACACAAAAGCATATTACAAAACATTCCTAAATCAATTAATATCAACTCTACAGCAATCGATATCCACCATTTTATCGTCATTACAACACAGCACTATACACTTCTTCAAATATATGTAATATTATAAAATTTCTAAAATTTCTTTAATTTTTGCACTTTTTAGTGCTTTTTTAATATATTTTTCAATTTTTTTATTGTTTTTTGTAAAATTATTTAAACACAATACACAGTCGGTAATCTTATTTTCTTTTATCCACACTAGTAGATTATCAATCGATCCTAAGATCTTTTGTTCACTATCAAGATGATCACATTTTGTATCCACTAATATTTTCGCCATCACTTTTGCAGGCATGTTCACACCATCAAATATATATGGACGTCTAAAATTTAATACAAACCTATCTTGCTCATATTGTCTATAGATATTTTCTTTAATCTCAACACCGCCACGAATAATCAATTCATTATCCATTGAATATTTACCTGAATATATCGCACCAGCATCAATAATAAGATTTTCGCTAAAAATAATCAAAAGATCGGTTTTGATATCTAACGGTGAATTAATAGACTTCTTCGCTAACTTGTATTCTACAATTTTATCAGAATATTTATTCTTTAAGTATTCGTTTTGAAGATGAATAAAATTTTCGTCTATATCGTCTATATTGCAACTAAGAAGATAAATACCAAAAAATTCTTCAAAATTATTTTCACTTAAATTAGGAAATAAATTTTCTTTATTTATTAAATTAATTAATTTTTCTATATTTTTCATGTAAATATAATATAAAAAATAATTATTCTTGTCAATTTAATTAATTATTTTATTAATTTTAATATTTATATTAAAATTCTACAAATATTTTTTAATATTTATTTTTCACAAAATAATTATTTTTTCATAATTAAATATATGAATAAAAAAATATGTGTATATGCTATAGCAAAAAATGAAATTAAATTCATAGATAGATGGTACGACTCTATAAAGGAAGCAGATTACATATGCGTATTAGATACAGGTAGTACCGATGGTACATTTGAAAGACTAAAAAAGTTAGGTATAAAGACCGAACAAAAAATATACGAAAATTTCCGATTTGACACCGCCAGAAACGATAGCATGAAACTCATACCTAACGATGCTGACATATGTGTATGCATTGATATTGACGAAGTTATTCAGTCTGGCTGGTCAAGTATCTTAAAAGAAGAATGGAAATCCAATACTACTAGAGCGAAATACAAATACGTGTGGAGTTTCAATTCAGATGGTAGTGAAGGTGTAGTATTTTTAGCAGACAAAATCCACGCTAACAAATTATATAATTGGATCAATCCCGTACACGAAATTCTACACACTGACAAACGCGAAGAATATATCACTCTATCCTTACAGATCAATCATCATGCAGATAATACTAAATCAAGAAGTAATTATTTACCTTTATTAAAACTTGCTTGCAAAGAAGATCCAACCAATGATAGAAACATACACTATCTCGGTAGGGAATATATGTTTTACCATGAATACGACAAAGCGATTAAGACTCTCAAAAAACATTTGAAGCTACCTACTGCTACATGGAATGAAGAACGATGTGCAAGTCTAAGGTATATCGCTCATTGTTACTCACAAAAAAATAATAAAAAACTAGCTGAAAAGTACTATTTATTAGCAATTCTAGAAAACAATACTGTGCGAGAACCATACTATGAGTTAGGAGTATTTTACTTCGACAATAAAGATTATCTAAAGGCTTCAATAATGTTTGAAGAAATGTTAAAAATCAAGACTCGATCTCTGAGTTATATTTCTTCTCCTATTTGCTGGCGAGATGCGCCTTATGACTATCTTTCTATCTGCTATTACAATCTCGGTAATATAAAAAAAGCGATCTCTAATGCAGAAATCGCTATATCTATCAATCCCAATATTCGCCTAAAGCAAAATCGTGATTATTTTCTCAGCATTACGAACCAAACTGAGAATTAAATAATTCGTAATAAAATCCTTTTTTAGCCAACAATTCTTGATGTTTTCCCTGCTCTATAATATTTCCTTTATTCATCACAAGTATCACATCGGCATTCTCGATCGTTGATAATCTATGTGCCACAATGAAGCACGTTCTACCTTCCATCAACACATTAAGTGCCTCTTGAATCTTCATTTCTGTACGTGTATCAATATTACTTGTCGCTTCGTCAAGAATCATAATCGGCGGTCGTAGTAGCATAATTCTAGCCATACATAGTAATTGTTTTTGACCTGCGCTAATATTATCTCCACGCTCGGTAATGATGGTATCATAACCATTAGGTAGTTTTTCAATAAACGCATGTGCATTAGCAAGTTTGCACGCTTCAATGATTTCGTCCATACCAGCATCAGGCTTACCATATGCTACATTATCTCTAACACTAGCATTGTACAACCAACTCTCTTGCAATACCATTCCATAGAATTGTCTAAACGAATTTCTTTTGACATTTCTAATATCTTTGCCACTTACTTTAATACTACCTTTGTTCACATCATAGAATCTCATCAGCAAGTTGATAATAGTACTCTTGCCACAGCCAGTTGGTCCTACTATTGCTACTCTTTGACCTTGCTTTACATCAAGGTTGAGATTTTCTATCAATTTAAACGACTCTTCATAACTGAAACCAACGTCTTTTAGCTTGACTTCGCCATTGCATTTTTTCATTTCCGGTAAGTCAGCATCAGAGATCTCATCATCTTCATTTAATAGTGAGAATACTCTATTAGCGCTTGCTACAGCGATATTTAGATCTGCAAATATACTACTAATATCATTAAATGGCTTAGTAAAGTTGTCAGAATAACTCAAGAAACTAGATATTTTACCTACGCCAATTTTTCCCTGTATCGCCAAAGCAGTACCTAATGCACCTACTACCACATAAAGCAGTCCATTGATAAATCTAGACGCTGGATAAGCAAGGGTTGCATAAAACATTGATTTTTCACTTGCTTTATACAGATCTTCATTGATTTTTTCAAATTTCTCTACAGTATTTTCTTCATCGTTAAACGCTTTGATGATTTTCATATTAGTAATCATCTCTTCGCCATATCCACTAAGAACACCTTGCGTTTCTACCCTTATTTGATACAACTTTTGACTGCGCTTATTAATCCATAACGCAACTATTAATGAGAATGGTGCTACCAATATTACCACTAATGCCAATGACCAATTTAGTACCAACATTAGCACCATAATTGTCAATATCTGAAATATGCCGCACACTATTGACTTGAATCCGGCTAAGAATCCGTCGGTAACATTCTCCACGTCATTAATCATGGTATTCATTATATCTCCATGTGGAGTATTGTCTATATATCTAATAGGTACTGAATTTAATTTGTTATATATTGAATTACGCATTGATTGACTAGTCTTGTATGTCAGCACATTCATATAATGACTACCCAACCAATCAAATATTGAACTCGTTACAGTAAATACTAAAATTATCAAAACATATCTAATTAGTAGATACATATCCACTTTGCCTATCTCTACCATGGTATCTATAGCCAAACCTGAGAATGTAGGTATCAGCATATTTAATACTATAGCGAGTAAATCAAAAACGACAGACAAATAGAAGACCGTCCTATGCGGCCTGACATAAACCATTAATTGAGATAATAATTTACCATAACCTTTCTTTTTCATATCCTATTTTGATTGAGATTCATATATCTCTCGATAAATATCACAATTTTTCATTAGGCTATTGTGTTTACCCATGCCGACTACATCACCATTATCCAATACAATGATTAAGTCTGCATTTTTAATTGAAGTCGCTCTCTGAGAGATGAGTACTGTAGTAGTATTGAGTTCTTTGATCGCTTTTCTTAATTTTGAATCAGTCAAGAAATCCAATGCACTACTGCTATCATCTAGAATAATCATTTCCGGCTTATCTATCAATGCTCTAGCAATAGTCAATCTCTGCATCTGACCACCGCTCACATTTTTACCACCTGCCATAATCTGATGATCTAGACCATTCTTCCACTCACTAACAAATCCCCATGCTTGACTGATCTTTAATGCATCAATAATTTCTTCGTCTGTTGCATTGTCATTTCTGAGTTTCATATTTTCTCTAAGAGATCCGCTAAATAACGTACTGCGCTGTTGTACTACACTCACTTCGTGACGAAGTTGCTCTAGAGTATATTCTTTCAGATTTCTACCCTTGTATAGTATCTCTCCTAGTGTAGGATCATAAAATCTAGTCATGAGATTAGCAATAGTAGTCTTACCACTTCCTGTACCACCTATTATACCAATCGTCTGACCAGGATGTATCTCAAAAGATAGATCTTTTATAAACAACTTATCCTTGACATCTTGAGTGTAGTTGAATCCTACTGATCTAAACTCCATTAATACGTCATAATCACATTTTCTAAATTGATGAGCGCCTTCTTCATTTTGAATAGACGGATCTGTCTTGAGCACTTCATTCACTCTCTTGATACTAGCATGTGTACGAACGAATATTACTATTACCTGAGATAAAAGTAATAATGAAATTGTAATTATAGCAACATAATCAATAAGAGCTATTACATCTCCCTGTGTCATACCACCAAGATTAATCTGCCAACCACCTAATAATAATATACCAATAGTAGCAGCATCTACTATTAATAATATGATCGGATTGAGCATTGCGGAGATTTTCGCCACCTTTATATTCGTCTTAGTATAGTCTTCACTAACTTCTTCAAATCTAACTTGTTCTGCCTGCTGTTTATTGAATGCACGAATTACACGAGTACCAGACAGATTCTCTTTAGTTACATTGCTGATTCTATCTAGTTTTACTCTAATTTTATTAAAATATGGATATGTCTTTAGTGTATAAACTACCAAAATAATGCATACGACAGGGATTAATACCAAGAATATAATAGACGCCTTGATATTAATCATCAGACTAAGAATGAATGCTCCTATTAGTAAGAATGGTGCGCGAAGAATAATTCTCATGAATACGCCGATAGCCGTCTCCACCTGTCCTATATCATTGGTCAATCTATTAATGAGCGATGCTGTACCGAATTTATCTAATTCTGCATGCGATAAGTTCGCCACATGACTAAAGACGTCTTGTCTCATAGAATAAGATATTTTAGTACTAGTAAGAGAAGCACATTTTTGTCCTATCACACTGAATATGAATCCTAAAATATTGCAAGCAACAAGAATAATAGCATACTTTAAAATGACATAATAATCTCCAGACACCACACCTTGATCTATGATTTTGGCTACCAAAAGAGGATTGAACAATTCTAGTATCGCTTCCAATAGCTTGAAGAATGGTCCAATGATCATATACCATTTATACTTTTTAATGTACCCCATCAAAAGTTTCATTAATATAATTATAAACAACTAAAATTATTTTTACAAACAATTATAAATTGTTTTTTATTTTATTTTAATAATAATGTCTGTATTTCTGCACAAAAAAATAGGCTTACTGCCTATTCTTTTTCATTCTTTTATCTTCTGAAGTTAGCTGAATATTAATGCTTAGATTCTTATTACCAAGACGGCTAAATATTCTCTCATCATAGCGGTCAAGAATATTATCAAGTGATAGATTAGTACTAATCAGTGTAGGTCTATTATTAATTTGACGCACATTGATTAGATTGTACAGATATTGAACAGTTACATTATTTAGTATTGGCTCAGTACCTAGATCGTCTATCAGTAATACATCTGCATTCATACAGTCAGTAAATTCATAAGATTTGCCTATATGATATAGTCGAGCTGTTTCGTTGAGTTCAAACGCAGTCTTGTATACTACTACCACGCCTTTATTGATCAATTCATTAGCCACACACTCCAGAAGGTGAGTCTTACCAGATCCCGCACCTCCAATGATATTGATATTAGTCTTCGTGATATTTGGATATCTTAGACACCATGCTTTTAGCCAATCGCAAGCCTTAATATCTATATCGTCCATAATCGATCTGTCGCATGACTCAAATGACTTAAACTCTGACTGACTGCTAGACATCTTAGACACTCTCATACTCATAGCGCTCTGCAGACATTTGCAGATCCTGCCGCCTGCCACACCTGTATCATTACAAATCATACATTCGTATTGTGGAAATAATTTAGTTCGATCAATATTATTCTTAACTAAGAACCTATCTATCTCGATCTTGAGATCGTCCACTTCATGCTTTAGAGATAGATTTTCTTCATCAAGCTTTGATTTCATATATTCTATTCTCTTAGCGTAGAATTTTGAATACAATTCATCAAATTCGGTGTTTTCTCTAAGTTTATTGATATAATCTTCACATTCTTCTTGTGCCTTATATCTTTTTAGCATGAATTCTTGCTTAATATTCGCCATTAATTTTTGTTTATTCATACTACACCTCCACTTCGTCTAAGTTAGATATTAGACTAGTGATTTGTTCTTTAGTGTAATTGTTATGTATGAATTTAGTCGGTTGATTATCTTCTACCTTAATGCTCTTCGCTTTATCTAGAGTCTTCACTCCTTGACTATTCCAATTTGATAGAATTTTATTTAGATAATTGATCGCATTCGACTTATCTCTCGCTAGTTCGGTCGCATACAAGATAATATCATGAGTAAATGCCCAATCCTCTGTCCAAGTATGATAGAATGATCTGTCCATATTATTCACATTTCGAGCAATTCTTAAGCCTTCTAATATCTCTTTGATCTTAGAGTCAAATGCGAAGTTATCATTAAGATATTCGATATAAGAATCCATACTGACAATTCCCAACTTGAATAGTTTGGTCAAGATATTATGATAACCTTCTAGTGTGCGCACGCTAGACTTGAAACAATTATCCGCCACCATCTTTAGCGTATCGATATCAAAGCCCATATTGAGCCACACCACTACATATGTATCTATCTCTTTAGTGAGATCTTCATAGAAGATTCCCAATTCCTTATTGACTGACATCGCTACAAAGTATAGATTTTCTAATTCGTTATTGTAGTTTTCTATCTCAGGAATAGACAATAACTTCATCTCGAAATATTTAGTCAAATATTCATCTAACACATTCACATCTAATCTACGTTTCTTTTCTTTTAGACTCTTCACCACATAGATTATCACATTGAGATCGAATCCAAATGCATTGAGCCATTTATTAAGTAGATCTTTATCTTCTATCTGCACCTTTCTCTTGGTACCCATAGCGGACAAAATTAGATTCATCTTGTCGTCGATAATTCCTAAATCTTCAATTTTACTTTGAACTTGCTCTAAGGTATGTATACCTTCTCTCTCCCAATCTCTAGCGACCGCTATACAATAATTAGGACTAAGATTGAATCCTTTGAAATCCACGCAATACTTAATAATCGCAATAAGAGCATTCTCCTGGATATGCCTTTTTTCTATTAGATTATAGAATTCTATAAACTCATTAGGCATCACCATGCGACCACTGAATAATTCTTGCACTTGAATATTAAAATCTGTATATTTATCAACTTTAAACTTTTTGATAGCGTTACTTCTAGCAATTACCGGCAAGTATCTAACCTCAATAGGATCGGTAGACAATACCTGTACAATCCCTTGATCTTCCCAATACTTAAATAGTGATACTACATCATCTTCGCATACTTTAAGAGTCATCGCGAAGAACGATAAAGTGTTCTCCATATCGTCTGCATTATTACACATACTCAATCCCAATAAGTATGTCTTCACGCACAAATCTGGTGCGGACGGCAAATAGTCTTTGATAAATACATTATCAATCATCACCTTATTGTCGCCATGAAAGCTTGGACTAAATTTACAGAATGCCATATGACTAAATTGTACCACAATAAAATCTATTTGTAAAACAATTATGTCATCAGATTTCGACTCTTATCCACAAATTCGCATTTTCTATGTGGACAAGTTTTGTTCTACTGTGGACAACTTGTGCATAAGTTAATTTATGAAAAAATTTATAGTTATTTGTATCAGTTGCTTATCCATATTTCTTATTTCCGGTTGTCAAAAAAAAGACAATATTGATAACCTAAGTCAAAATCTAACCTGCTATGAGATCAATCTCGAACTAGATGTAGACAATAAGCATTGTGTCGCGAATCAATCGATAGACTATGTCAATAATACTGATCAAATATTAAAAATACTAAAGCTTCATTTATATCCTCAGTATTTTGAACAAGGCGCTACACAGATGGTAGTATCTAATACCAAACTAAATACCGCTTATCCTAATGGCATGAGTTATGGAGAGTTTGATGTTACTAGAGTATGCGTAGAGCGAGAAGATCGTTCCATTGTGTACGAAGGCGAATACGATGATATATTGTGTGTAGATTTAGGTCATAGTTTATTGCCTAATAATCGAGTAAATATCGAAATAGAATACGAATTCACACTACCGAACTGCGAACATAGATTTGGATATGGTAATGACACCATTAATCTAGCAAATTTCTATCCAATTATGTGCGTATACGACGCAGATGGATTCAATACTTCTCCTTATCACCCTAATGGAGATCCTTTCTATAGCGAAGTCGCGAACTATATAGTAGATATTTCATTAAATGATCAATACATTGTCGCCGGCAGTGGCGAAAAATCAGTTACTTTTTTAGTAAACAATATGAAAAAGGTCCACTTCTCCAATATATTAGTACGTGATTTCGCCATAGTGATTAGTAAAAATTTTGAAATAGTAGAAAAAACCATTGAAGATACAACCATCTCATACTATTATTATGACGACGAAAATGTAGAACAAAATCTCAAGGCCTGCGTAGATGCAGTACGTACTTTTTCTGATCTTTTTGGCGATTATCCTTACTCTACACTTGCAGTAGTCAAGAATGATTTCGTGCATGGCGGTATGGAATACCCATGTCTTGTTATGATCAGTGATAGAATTACCGACAAGAACGACTACATGAATGTAATAATACACGAGATCGCTCATCAATGGTGGTATGGCATGGTTGGTAATGACGAATATCTCCACCCTTGGCTAGACGAAGCCATTACTGAGTACTCCACTCTATTATTTTACGACTACAATGATTATGAGTACACTCACGATATGATGATAGATACCAATAAGTCAAACTATACATTATTTATCACAGTATACGAAGACGTATTAGGATCGATCGATACTAGCATGAGAGCGGTGAACGAATACTCTACCGAACCAGAATATACATATTGTACTTATGTGAAAGGTGTATTAATGTACGAAAGTCTATACCAACTAATAGGTGAAAAGACGTTTATCAAAGGATTACAGACATATTTTAAGAACAATAAGTATAATAACACAACTCCTGACGACCTAATATCAGCCTTTGAATCCGCTAGCAAAAAGGATCTAGAAAACTTCTTTGATAGTTGGATTTCGGGCAAAGTTGTAATAAGATAAATAATATTGATATTTAAAAGGTTTTTACTAAATATTAACGAATAAAAAATACGAACTTGATAGTTCGTATTTTTATTTTATAAACCAACTTCTTCTTGAGCTACTCTTATTAATCCATTTGTTTCTAGAGTTTCAACATCAAGAGCGTAGAAATTTTTATTATCACTTAATTTACTATACTTTACATCTATATCTTTCGTATCTGCTATGTAAATATGCATATCAATGATATCTTTAGCAGTCTCGCATACGGCACCGCCAATCGTGAATTGAACTTTTCCTGTAATATTAATCATATCTATATATTTAGGCGGAAGTTCCAAACCATTCTTTACTAAATTACTTAATAAAATTTTCTTAGTTCCCTTAATTTTTTTATCCGCCACATATTCTATTTTTACATATATGTCAATCTTCTCGTCATCTTTTAGCCTTGTAGCAATCTTAGCTATATCATCACATCTTCTATAAATATCAACCTTCTCATCTTCAGTCATATCTCCAAAAATTTGTAGATGTAATTGTTCCATATTTTCTATCATCATTTTACCATCTGATAAGAAAAACTCATTTGCCGATTTCTTTCTCTCTGCCATATTTACCTCCCACTAGCATAGATATCTTATTAAGAGATTAACACAATTTACAACTATAGTCAAATTTTTATCAATATTTATCGAATTTACTTTATCTAAATCACCAAATATGTTAAAATAAATATAGGAGAAAATTATGTTAGAATTAAAAGTAAAATATTTCACAGACATTGAACCAATCAAGTTTATTGAAAATAAAAGTGATTGGTATGATCTTCGCTCTGCTGAAGAGATCGAGATGAAAGCTGGCGAATTTAGACTCATCAAGTTAGGTATTGGTATCAAATTACCAGCAGGCTATGAAGCAATAATCGCTCCGCGTAGTAGCACATTCAAAAACTATGGAATTATTCAAGCCAATAGCATCGGTGTAGTCGATGAATCTTATTCTGGAGATAATGACCAATGGATGATGCCCGCTATCGCTATGAGAGATACTGTGATTCATAAGAATGATCGTATATGTCAATTCAGAATCATTGAACATCAACCCGCTCACACTATCAAAGTAGTAGAACATTTAGACGATACCGATCGTGGCGGAATAGGATCAACCGGTAAACAATAAACAAAAAAATGACTCAAATTGAGTCATTTTTTATATATTATTTCAAAGGACACTCTATAGCATCTTCTAGCCTATTTAACAATAATTCAGTTTCAACCTCTCCATATCTAAATTCTATTATCCAATCATAAATGTTTCCGGAAGTTACTTCATTATAATTATCAATTAACATGCCAACACGTGACACGGATATTATCCTAGCATCAGAATTTACTACTAATTTAGTGTATATTGTTTCAGTTGCAATCCCACCTCTATCGTAGCTGGACACAAAAGTCACTTTGTAATCGCCTCCTGATAGAATTTCAACACTTACTACAGCATTTTTCTCCAAGCACGAAAGAAGATTAGTAATAACCACTTCTGTAAGATAAGCTCCTAAATCTGAATATCCCTCGTATACTTCTTTTTGCCATATCCCATCATCTTTATAGTAAATATAAACACCATTATTATTATTTTCGTACATTAAATTATTAGAAGGATCACCTACCACATAAACTCCAGACTGAGTTTTATATATACTAGTATGTCGGGTTTCTCCTCCCATCGTCTGAGATAGTACTAAATTATCTCTTACTCCATCCATGTTTAATGTGAATTTTGCTATAGCCGTCTGAACCAACCCCACGCTCTATCCGCTAACATTTGTTGATTAATTAAATTTAATTGTTCTTGCAATAAAATCGTTTGATCATCTAATTTCAAATTTGCCTCAGCCAATTCTTGATTAATCTGATCTGCATACTGCTGAAACATATCTACTTTATCTTCTAATAATCTCATTTGATCTTCATCTAGACTACAGCCCATTAATGTACAAGCCCCAACCAAAGTCAATGCACCAACACCCAAAACTTTCAAAACCTTCTTTTTCACTCTATTTCTCCTTATTTGCAAAGTACAAATATCTTGTACTTTTATTTTTATTGACAAATTTCTTGTACAATTGTCAACAATAATAGTATATAAAATGAAAATCGCGGAGAATATTAAATTTTATAGAAAAAGTCTCGGGCTAACACAAGAAAAGTTGGCTAATCTTTTGAGTGGCAAGAAAAGTTTGGTTTCAAATTATGAGAATGGATACTCTACACCAGATATTAATATATTAATCAAATTAGCAGATATTTTTCAGATTACACTAGATGAACTAGTTGGCAGAAAATTCATATAAAAAAATGACTCAATTTGAGTCATTTTTTATTATTTAATTTCGCTGTAATTGAACTTAATACTTGGTCCCATTGTAGTAGCTACATAAGTAGATCTCAAGTAAGTACCCTTAGCTGCTGCTGGCTTAGCTCTTACAATAGCGTCCATAACAGTAGTTAAGTTATTAAGAAGTCTATCTGCACCGAAGCTTACTTTACCTACGCGAACGTGGATAATGTTTTGCTTATCTAGACGATATTCTACCTTACCAGCCTTAACATCGTTAATAGCCTTAGTAACGTCCATAGTAACAGTACCGCTCTTAGGGTTTGGCATCAAACCTTTAGGTCCAAGGATACGAGCACAACGACCAATAGCACCCATCATATCTGGTGTAGTAATACATACGTCGAAGTCTAACCAACCGCCCATGATCTTAGCGATAACATCGTCATCACCAACTACATCTGCGCCAGCCTTTCTAGCTTCGTCAGCCTTGTCGCCCTTAGCGATTACTAATACTCTAACAGTCTTACCAGTACCTTCTGGCAATACTACTACGCCACGAACTTGTTGATCAGCATTACGACCATCTACACCAAGCTTAACGTGTAATTCAACAGTTTCGTCAAACTTAGCCTTAGATGTAGTAACTACCAAATCCATAGCTTCTTTAGTAGTGTAGAGTTTAGTCTTGTCTATAAGTTTCAAACTTTCGTTATAATTCTTACTTCTTCTCATTGTAACCCTCCACTACGATACCCATACTTCTAGCAGTACCAGCGATCATGCTCATAGCAGCCTCGATACTAGCAGCAGTAAGGTCGCTCATCTTAGTCTCAGCGATCTTCTTAAGTTGTTCGACAGTTAATTTACCAACTTTGTTCTTAGGGGCCTTATCAGAACCCTTCTCAATTCCTGCTTCCTTCAAGATCAAATCTGCAGCAGGTGGTTGTTTCATAATAAATGTGAAACTTCTATCATCGTAAACACTAATAACACATGGAATATTATATCCGATCATGTTAGATGTTTTGTCATTAAATTCCTTCACGAAGGCGCCGATGTTAACACCTTGAGAACCCAACATTGAACCAACTGGTGGACCAGCAGTAGCTTTACCAGCAGGAAGTTGAAGTTTAACGACAGCTTTTACTTTTTTTGCCATTTTCATTTCCTCCTATAATGGCGTGGTTAATGGAGCAATCCGATATTTTGCTCTCCCACGAAGTCCTATCTCTTTTAGGCAGATCAGTTTCCTGTGTTGTATTATATCACAACAATTTTTTTTAGTCAATAGATTTATTAAATTTTATATATAGAATATATTAATCTTATTTAATCCTATTTCTGCATAAAAAAACTAAGCACATACTTAGTCTTTTATACCAATATTGGATCACTTAGCGGAACTTCAATTTCATTTTTTGTTTGATAATTTAATTCTCTCTCAATATGTTCATCAAGTTCGATATTGTAATAGAACAAATCTTCACTATTGTTTGCTAAAATTCCTTGACAAAAAGCACGTAAGATCTTACTCTTGTCGAGCATGAATGCACTAGTACGTTCTTCTGTAGCCATCAAACGTTTGTAGTTATATACATCGAAAGATGTTATTACATAAATTGGCTTCTGTCCATCTACTGATAAAATTGCATATGGAATATAATCTTCTTCGCCCAAACGGCAGAAAGTATCTACATCTAACTTCACCATCAATTCATTACCATTAAAATGACCAAGTCTACGATATAGTAGTTGCCATTCTTTATCAGTTAAATTTTCAATAACATGATAAGCCTCTGTATGTAAATGTTGTAATTTATTTAATTTATTACTTCTAACTATTTTGATATCCATTTTCTCTCCTTTTAATCTATATTTTTTAGCCGGCAGAATTAGATTTTAACAAATATTGTATAAGCCGTCAATTTACAATATTCAAAATTTCATAAAAAATTTCGGCAATCTTGATGAAATTGTCATAAAATTGTCGAAATCTCTATAAAGTATCATTTAGATCTATAAGCTATTTAAATTTTCGGATTCAGCTTTTTTGCCCCAAAGAACGCCCTTAGGCAACGTGAAACTTAACTTATCAGCATCATATTCTTCAGTACGAATTATAAGTTCTCCATATGGAGTCTTAGCAGTCGCCTTCACAATACTAATCATACTATCTTGATTCTCATTTTCTTTAGGATCTCTAAACTTTACATAAACCTCAGATTGACAATCTCTCAACATAAAAGGTGTCTCATTCTTTAAAATTGGGTACAATAATCCAAAACCAATCATTTCCCAACCAAACTCTTCAACATCAGCTACATCATACTTATATTCTTTGTTGTTGTAACATAGGTCTATTGTGTTCACTTTTACTATCATAATACTCTCCTTCCGGGGCACGCCCCGACTCAGTCGGTATTTAGTATATCATATCTATTAGATATTGTCAATACCAAATTTCCGTAAAAAATGTCAACCATAAGATTGACATTTGAATTCTAGCCGTTACTTACTCTAATCTGACCGAAACCAAGCTCTACTTCGCTATTACGACCGAACATTTCGACCATACAAGTAACTTTTTGATTTTCTTCATCTACTGCGATAACATTGCCTACGAAGTTAGCCAACGATCCGTCGATAATCTCAACAATATCTCCGACCTTTACCTCTAATTCATACTTAGCTTCAGCAGTGTTGCCACCATCTACACCTAATCTTCTAGCTTCTTCGTCTGTGATACAAATAGGACGACCTTTAGGACCAACGAAACCTGTAATATACTGTGTACGAGTAACAGCATGCCAGATATCATCGCCATACATCATCTTCACTAAGATGTATCCAGGCATAGTCTTCTTAGGGACTAATACTTTCTTACCGCGCTTCTCTTCTAAGACATCTTCCATCGGAATTACGATCTGAAAAATACGATTTTGTAGGTTGTATTTATCTACAGTGATCTCTAAGTTTTGCTTAGCAATATTTTCATAGCCAGAGAATACATGCAATACATACCACTTAGGTTCTTTATCAATATTCTTATCTACTATAGCCATAAATTCTCCTTACGTCCTAAAATAATAAGCCTGTAAGCCATGAACATAGTCTATCCACACCGAAAATAACCAAAGTGAATACAAGTACTACCACCAATACTATACCGGTTTGTTTTACCACTTCCTTAAACTTAGGCCATGATACTTTCTTCAACTCAGCGCCTGTATCTTTAAGTGCTTTACCAACCTTGCTTGGTTTCTTCACTTTGTCTTTCTTTTTCTTAGCTACATTCTTAGCCTTTACTTCGACCACTTTGTTAGTAGATTTATTTTCTACCACTTTCTCCTCTGTTTGAAGAGTTTCTTTTTCGTTAGACATATTCACCTCTACTTAGTTTCTTTATGCTTTGTAGTCTTTTGACACTTAGGGCAATACTTGTTGATTTCTAATCTGTCTGGATCGTTAGCCTTATTCTTAGATGTGTCATAATTTCTCATCTTGCATTCAGTACACTCTAACTGAATCTTCTCTCTCTTAGATTTAGCTTTCTTTGCCATATATTCTCTCCTTAAATTCAAATAAGTCTTAAAAAAACACCCGTTCGGATGTATTTTTCTGTGATTATTTTAGCATAAGAATATGATAATGTCAACATATATTTAAAAATTTTTTACTTTTATTTATATATCTTCAATCCATTTTCTACTATAGCTACATTGATTTCGTCAAAGCTATCATATACTCCATCAACCAATGCTTTTATTTTTTTATCATCATTAGTTATTTTTAAATTGTCTGTCCAAAGCTGAACTACTCTATCATCGTAGATGTGCTTACCTTCATTCATATCTTTTACAAATCGTTTCTTATCTTGAGCTTCTTCAGCCGTTGAATAACTAATATTAAATAATCCATCTGACATATTAGCCAAAGGACTTACATTTTTTCCTTCGCTGTATCCAGCATTCGCCACAATTAATTCAAAGATTGTTTCTTCTATATTTTTCTCATTTTTAATGCGTAGAGAAAGATCTACACCATTAAATTTTTGGCCATGATTAATCTCTGCAAATTTCTTAGAAAAGAAATTTTTTAGTCTATACTGCTCATACGCAATCGCAGTTTCTACACTTGCTCCAATTATTAAATTATTTAACACACGTCTATCATTGATTTGCAAATAATCTACAAGCTGAATTTCTTTGTTTAGTATTCTTTGGATTGATTTTATAGGCTTTGATTCCACCCCTAAACAATTAGCGAAATCACACTTCTTGCCTACCGGTATGATACCAAATTTAATCTTAGATAAATCTTTGAAATAATTCACGAATTTATTAAGCATAATATCGTCGCCGACTATTACAAATTCAAACTCTCCATTGTCATGTAATTCTTTGACATTCTTCAACATATCATCATGATCTAATGAAAAATATACAGAATATTCTACATTCTGTTCTTTTAGGTATTTTACAATAGTTCTAGTAACTTTTTGCGCTCTAGCAACACTCTTGATCGGCGCAACTAATATATTTAGCATACTATTATTATATCCAAAAAAGTAAAAAATGCAAATGAATATAATTAAAATAAAAATAAATACAAATTTTTTCAAAAAGTATTATATTTTTGTTTGACTTTATTTTAAAAGTGTTATATTCTTCAAAGTAGGTGGTAGTTTGAATACTTTTAGTGTTCGGCCTATAATATATTTTGACAAAATTACACATAATACGACTATGAAAAAGGTTATTATCCCGATAGTCTTGTGTGTAATTTTTTCTTGCACTATATTTAATATCGGTGTAGTCTACGCATATGGCAATGAGAAAATTTTATTCCATTACGGAGACAAAGTATTTTGCTATACGCTAGATAATAATATCAAAGTCAGCACACAGTTTGATCAGAACTATATTATCAATAAATACAAAAGATTTGGCAATACTCTAGAGCGCCAAGCTCTACTTCAGCATATGATCAAAATAGGTATAGACGATAATATAGCCATAGAATATCTCTTCCCTAATATTTCTAAGACAATACACAAAATGGAGAAAATCATCAATCAATCTCCAACCGATGCAAAACTGAAAATCAACTCTAATAGCGAAATAGTATTTTTCATTACTCCAGAAAAATATGGCACTCAAATAGATAATCAAAAATTGTATCGCATCTTAATAAAAAAATATCTAGCAAATGAATCGCTAGATATTGAAATTCCTATTACTAAACTTGCGCCTAAGATCTTCATGAACGACTTATCGAAGTTCTCTCACTTAAGGGGAGAGTATTCAACCGACATCTCACTATCTAACGAAGACAGAAAACATAATATCAAAAATGCAATGCACACTCTCAATAAAATAGAAATATATCCTAATGAAATATTTTCCTTCAATAATACTGTAGGCAGACGCACCGCTGAGAATGGATATAAAGAAGCTAAAATAATTGTCAATAACGAATTTGTCGAAGGTATAGGCGGTGGTGTCTGTCAAGTGTCTAGCACTTTATACAACACCGCTCTATTGTCAGGCATGGAGATCATCGAAGCCAATAAACATAGTAAACAAGTACATTATGTAAAATACGGATTTGACGCAATGGTCAATTTCGGCACTAGCGATCTTAAATTTAGAAACAATACAAATGAGAAGATTACCATCATCACCAACTATTCACCAACCACCATTCGCATTAGACTATTCGGTCAAGACTTAGGTAATACTAGTTATAAACTTACTAACGATGTGTCTAATATTGTCCAGCCTAGCGAAGAAATCTATGTTGACACTGATCTCAAATACACAGACAAAGTGCTTTTTGATGACGAATATTTTTATCTAAAAAATGCCAATGTCGGAATGGATATAGTATCGTATCGAGAAAAATATACTGGGGATAAATTAGTACAAAAAGAACTATTACGAAAAGATAAATATCTAGTACAAAATTCAATCAAAATATATGGTACTAAAAAGCGAACTACGGCTTCTGACTAACAGGGAATATTCGTCCACTATACCAAGTATTAAAGTTGGTCATAGCTGAATATGCTTCGACAGACTCATCTGGTACATATATTTTGAAATCATGTTCGAGATTTTGCAAGGCAAAAATTTTCTTACCTAATGTAGTAGGTGGTGTAGGATTCTCAAAAGTTACTGTTTGTAGATAGAAATCACTAATCGGATCTGTGTCATTGATCGCTCCAAATGCATTATCGTATATAGTTTTTACCTTAGATCCAATAGTGATATTATCAAAACAACCACCAATATTGAATCCTGTATTAATATTTACGATCTTAGCAGGCACTACAAAATCACAATGACAAGCAATATTTTGTAAGCAAGTAGATGTCAAAGTTGTAGAAGCATATGTATTCACAGGGAATGAGAATTGCGGTACGTTCACTCTAGTATCAGATGCAAACGCTCCAATACCTACTATCGTAGCAGTATCTGGAATCAATAATGCTACACCGCTCCTAGCGACATTCTGGAATGCTTTTTGTTGGATCTGAGTAAGAGTACTAGGAAGATTGCCAAAATCAAAATATTCCGGATTACAATTACAAAACGAACTAACTCCTACATATTGCAATGATCTCATATCATTAAATCCATAGAATCTCATGTTAGAGCAATTCGTAAATGCATTACTTTCGATTCTTAATATGTTTTCATTAAAATACACATCTATATTATTAAGGTTATTATTCATAAAATAACTTCTAATATTAGTCATATAATCTGGAATAGTGATTGAGTAATGATTCTCGCTCGATTTGACACTGTCTTGGAATACAATAATATGCTCCATAGCAGTCTGCAAAGAAAATGTACCGGTTTTTTGACTATTGTCGCCCGCGAAGAAGGTTTTCCCCTCTAATACATCGCTAGCCTGCGCTGTAGCCGAGCTCACATCTATGCCCTGTATGGTATCAATTCCCGCCGATATCTCCTTTGGACTAGGATTAGTGTTAGCAACAATTACTTTTCCTCCCCTTGATTCGATCGCTGATTTTTGATATATCAATTCTTGTTTTAATTCTTCTATACTAGACATGTTCCCTCCTAATAATTCCCCGATACAATATTGTCAATATCTGTATCCATTATATATGTACCCTTTAATACAAAATCAAGCTCATTCTCGATGTGTAATAAATCATAATATTTCTCAAGTTTTTTATTTAGATCATCAATTTTCTTTAATGCTTGCATTAATAATTCCTCGTTCATAACCACCTCATATGGTATAAATTTTAGTTTTTTTACTCAATATTTATCCAAAACATGACAAAATGGCAAAAAAAGTTTGCATTTTTTAATTTTTATCTTATAATGATTGTAGGAGTGAATTATGACTAAAAATCTTAGAATATCATACATTTTATATCTAGTATACTTCGCCATTATTATTGCTTTTAGCACTATTGCCAATTTCTTTGGCGGTGTTGGTATCGGTTTTATCGGACTAGTGGGCATTCTTACTACCATGCTTATCATGATATTTACCGACAAGTATATTATGGCTCGTACTAGAGAGTTATTTATTACAATTTGCACATTTACCGCTCTTGAATTTATAGTTTATTTCATACTTGAATTTAATATCGGTAATATGAAGACTTGGGAAGTATTTAGTGGCTTCCAATATGCTTTTAGTTTTATAGCAATATTATTCTTTGCTTACACAGTATTTAGATATATCTGCGAAATGAAAAACATTAAATTTGGCTTTATTGAAATGATGCTAGGTAATGGTAAACCATCTAAGCCTAAGAAAGCGAAAGAATTATCTAATGGCTGTCTAGAAGATAAACCAAGAAATACACATATTATCCACGAAGATGTGGATAACTCTAGTGAAGACAACACTGAAATAATAGTAGAAGACGAAGAGTAATCTTCGTTTTTTCATAAAAAAAGATTGCCTTGTTGGCAATCTTTTTTAAAATACATCTTTTTCGTAATTGATCTTGTAATATTGGTGAGTATCTTCAGTGATTTTCAATTCATCAGCGATCTCTACATCTGCTACTACCAAGATTCTATTATCTACAGCTAGAACAGGTATCTGATCACGCATGCGTTGTGGTATCTTCTTGTCTATGAAATAATCTTTCAATTTCTTAGTACCGCCAAGCCCTAATGGAGCGAATGTGTCGCCTTCTTTTCTAAATCTCCACTCAGCCTTAGTCGGTATACGACTAGCATCTACTATATGCTGATGGATCTTAGGATCTGTATACACTTTACTAGCAGTAGATCTAATGATTCCATATCCATCTATTTTAAGTTTTCCACTACGGAATGGATATGTACCGAAATTTTGATTTTTCTTAATATTTCCTATAGTAATATAATCATATTCTTTCAATACTTTGATCTTGAATGGAAGAGTGATCATATTGCCATTATTAGCTTCAAGCGCAAACTCTCTAACCATATTAATATGTCTACGTTCAATATCTTGCTTGCTAAATCTAGAGAAAACTTTCATCAATATTCTATTCACGATCGCTTCGTCTTGATAGAAATAAGTTAGTGGCACTTTAGTGATTTCATTAGACTCAACTATCGCACCCATATCTATTTGACTATTGATATATTCATCATCTTTTTGACAGATTGATGCGAAGTGCACCAGACTCTTATCTGGATGTTTGAAATGCTTTCTGAGATCTGGCATAACGATATTTCTAATATAATTTCTAGAATAAGTAATATCTTTATTTGTTTCATCCTCTACGAAAGTTAGACCATGTTCATCAATATATGACATAATCTCTTCTCTAGGAGTCTCTAGAAGTGGACGAATATAAACCTTATCTCTAATAGGTTCCATTCCTCTAGCGCCAGCGAGTCCTGCTCCACGTAAAATGTTTAGTAAAACAGTTTCCGCTTGGTCATTCATGTGGTGAGCAAGGGCGATTTTATCTACCAATCCCTTCTTCATCACGGTCTCAAATACCCCATATCTAACCTTGCGCGCTGCCTGCTCTAGAGTCATCTTCTCTTCCTTCGCTACCTTTAGAGCCTCGCCTTTGAATTTGTAAGCACGAATCTTATGCTCTTTACAAAACTGCATCACAAACTCAGTATCATGAGCACTAGTCTCACGAATACCATGATCAACATTGACCGCTACTACTTCGCAGTCTAAGTCTTGTTTGATTGAATCTAAATAATGTAGTAGACTAATACTATCTCGTCCTCCAGAACAAGCTACTCCTATTATCTCGCCTGACTTAATCATATTATGCTTCTTGATATACTCTATTACATTTTCCATATAATTCTCCTATATCAATTATACAATAATATCTAAATAATTGCAATACCAAAACTTAAATTTCTTCCTGATTTTTCAAATACGTCCTAGCTACCAATACAGTCATATCGTCCTTAGGCGACATTTGACTAAGTAGCACTGCCTCATTCAATATTGACTCTGCTATTATTTGCGGATTATTGGTCGCCAATCCACTCACATAATCTATTAGATTTTCGCTAGACTCAAATGCGTCTGTAATGCCATCGGTATACATTATTATAATATCTTTGGTGGATATAGTAGTCTTATGAATTACCGGCGATATGCTATCTAATGCACCTATAGGTAACGATCCGCCTTCCACCACTTCTACATTAGCATCGCGCTTTAGTATCCCAAATGGTGCTCCTACCTTAATAAAATCTGCAATCTCACGATCTAGATCAAGCAGGCAAATATCCAATGTGGAATAATTCTCTTGATTATTGATAGCCAGCAATTTGTTGACACTCTCTAATATCACATCATTATCAAATCCTACTTTATAGAAATTCTCAATGAGCCCCAAAGTCATCGCACTCATTTTGTTAGCGGTCGTACCTGTACCCATACCATCACACAATGCTAATAAGAATTTATCACCACCCAATCTAATGATACTATGACAGTCTCCGCAATCTTCATTGCCTGCCTTATTAGTACTAGCCAAACCGAATACGCAGTCGTACTTGCCCTTTTTCTTGAGATATACAGAATTATAATCAGTGTCATCAAGTGGCGTTACTTTAATTATCTGCATTGGCACTTTTAGTACTTCGGTAAGAATTTTCTCTAATATAGGATTATATGCATTATCCGTCTTCACGACAATGACAGCAGATAGATCTTCATTCTTTTCGGTATACAATAACACTTCTTTGCAATGTATATTTTGACTTAATAGTCTGGATATTATTTTGTTTTCTTTTGCCACGTCAAATCGAACATTGGCATCTATCTCTTCACCTAATCCTAGCAATAACTTTGACACTCCCCCCATTTGATCAGCTAGCAAAATCTTGACATTGTTAATATCCGCCATCATATTCTTGTATTGACGATATTCATCACATATTCTATTGATCATGGCTACTAATTGATTTACCTTAGCACATCTATTCGTCATTCCAGACGGAAGATCAAGTAATGTAATCTTCCCCTTAACGAGCGCTATCTCTATAATAGTTTCTATATTGGATTTATTGTCTGTGCCGAGCGATCGAGTACAGCGATTTTTGTCCAAACAATCCTTGCAACAACCATTCATCACCTCTCTCATCAACATATTAATCAATTCAGACTTTGTGAGTTCTTTTTTGACCATATTTAGATGGATATGCTTCATCTCTAAGAATACATTACTTAGTTCACTCATTCTCTTTCTAATACTTTTCCTAGTCGTATTGATTAGACTTCGAGATGAGAGTTCACTTCTCTTCACATATACGAAATCTGCTAAATAATTTATTTTTTTGTTTGGAATCAAAGTAAATGTAATGCATGCTAAAATTATAGGTATTATCTCATAAAAAGTATCCCAGCTATTAGATAAGAAGAATATTTGAACGAATAGATCGGACATTATCATCATTATACTAATCTTTATCTTCTTAGGCATAGTGAAAATACTACTAGATATAGCCAATATCATCATCTCTGCCAATACAGATAGATTAATATCATATATCGCCACACCCAAACTAATAGACAATGTGATAGCATAAGTTAATGATGCACTGTTGATTGCCACACATATCAAGATACCGAATGGTATTATCAAGCGATATAGCGAAAAATAAGATATTCTCACAGGCGCTATACCTAGACCTAATAAGCATAAGAAAAATAGACAACAAATACTTTCGTCGAGAGTAAGTTTGAAACAGTTTTTTCTAAGCAACACCACGTGTAATACTTGTATAAATACAAATAGACTAATCAGTCCTAACAATATGTAATAAATAAGATGAGTAAAATCTAAATAATGATAATAAATATAAGTGCCTAGCCCTACTAGATAAATAAAAAAGTTAGTAATAAAGTGTGTACTCTTCTTCATGAGTCTATGTATATAATAACTTATCAAGCAGACAGCGACCGCGGTAATCGTAATCAATAAATTTTGTAGTGAGAAATCCATCAATATACTACTCACTAAAGTAAATATCGACATTATCTTCTCATCTAGCCCAACGAACACTCCGGCGAATAAAAAAGCAAATAGAAAAGGACTCAACTCTCCAATTCTTGCGTTTGCAAGCACTAGACAAATGAATAATACTAAAATATATTTTAGGATTTGTTTGGAATTAAATTTGATTTTCATACAAAAATCCTAACATTAATAAAAATAAAAAATATATAAAATAATCTTATTTTATTGTCAAAAATACACTATTTTATTGATTTTTTATGAATTTTTGTAAAATTTTTACTATATATTTTATTAAATTATTTTGATTAAATTTTTAGCAAATATTTTCTCTTGTCAAAATATAATAATTGTGTTATTATTTTTACCCATGAGAATAGCTGTAGATTTTGACAAGACATTATTTGATTGCGATTCACGATTTTATCAATTAGTGAATCGTTTTTTGCCAAAATCTCACACTAATACTTTGACTTATACTCCGCTTAATTGCGTCGAGCGAAAAGATAATCTTATTACCAAATTATACAATAAGTTATTCTACTTCACCAATGTTGATAAATACACAGAATATAACAACGCATTGAGATCTATCAATTTGTTAGAATCTCAAGGACACGAGGTAATCATTCTATGTAGTCGACCATTATATCAACTTTCTATCATTTCATTAAAAGATTTGGCTAGACTTCACAATATAGACGAGAAACGCATTATTATTAATTGTAACAACAAAGTAGAATATTGTAAATTATTCCATATTGATCTCATCATTGATAATGATCCAGATATTTGCCTTGAAGCTAAATATTCCGGACTCAATTCGATTTGTTTTACCAATAATAATTATGATGGTATCAATACTATCAATTCGTGGAATGGTATTTTATCATATCTATCTAGTGCGGATCAGCAAAATCAAAAAATTTAATAAAACTCTTGACAATCGATTTTTTTTGATCTATCATATATGTATAAAACGAGAAGGAATATAACCAGATCGTAATAATAAATACTGTGAAGATGTGTACAGTAGTGTATATATTTCATATGAGGGAGAGTGTGCCACCGGTTGAGAGCCACTTATGTTCAGTATATACATGAATTTCAGCATTGGAGTAGCGCATTAGGAAAATGCGACAGACTAAACTGTGAAAATGTAATGAGGCAAACTCTATATGTTGGTTTATCCATGGTTCCCATGAGAACTTGTTCGAAATGGGATAAGTGAGCAAACGAACATAAATTGAAATTTGTAAACAAGTTTACAAATGAGATACAGCGAGATTTGCGAACATAGGTGGTACCACGAGTAAGTTCTCTCGTCCTATTTAGTAGGACGAGTTTTTTTATTTTAGGAGAAGATAAAATGAAACAAAAAATTGAAAAAATTCTAAATTACACTAGAGAAAAATTAGAAAATATCTCAACTAGTGCAGATTGTCAATCATTGAGAGTAGAGATATTAGGCAAGTCTGGTAAAATCACTGAATTATTTAGATACATGAAAGAAGTCCCACCTGAAGAAAAAGGCGCTATGGGTCAATTACTTAATAGTGCTAAAGTAGATGCGGAAAAAATGATTGGATCTAAAGAGACATTCTTATTAGAGAGCGAACTAAACGCAAAACTTATGAGCGAGAAGATCGATGTTAGTCTAGATATGAGCACTGACGATATCGGCGCACTCCACCCTGTTACTATTGACTTTATTCGTATGTGCGAGATATTGACAGGTATGGGATTCAGCCAGATCGATGGACCAGAGATGGAGTGGGATAAGTACAATTTTGAATTGGTAAACGTGCCTAAAGACCACCCTAGTCGTGATATGCAGGATAGTCTGTACATTACTCCAGAGATCCTACTTCGTACGCAGACATCTAATACTCAGCCTAGAGCAATGGAGAAGATCAAGCCACCATTCAAGGTATTTAGTTTTGGTAGAGTGTTCAGAAAAGATGAGATAGATGCCACTCATACTCCAGCCTTCCACCAATTAGAAGGTATATATATAGATAAGAAAGTGAGCCTTGCAGATCTCAAGCATGATCTTAGTCTAATCCTTAAGAAATATCTTGGCGAAAGCACTAAGACCAAATTCCGAGCATCATTCTTCCCATTCACTGAACCAAGTGTAGAAGTAGATGCTGAATGTAATGTATGTAAGGGAGCTGGTTGTCCTGCTTGTAAAGGAGCTGGTCAATACGAAATCTTAGGTGCTGGTATGATTCACCCACACGTATTAGAGATGAATGGAATCGATCCAAATGAATACAGTGGATACGCTTTCGGATTCGGATTCGATCGCTTCCCTAAGATGAGATACAAGATCCCTAATGCTAAAGTAATGTTTGAGAACGATATTCGTTTCATCAAGCAATTCAAATAGGAGGAAATATGAAAGTATTATTATCATGGATTAATGATTATGTAGATACATCTAGTCTTGATCTAAAGACTCTTACTAAAGGTCTAACAGATGCTGGATTTGAAGTAGAAGAAATAATAGACAAATCTGCAGGTTTAGACAAAGTAGTGGTAGCCAATATCACAGAGATCACTCGCCATCCTAACGCTGACAAACTAGTAATATGTCAAGCAGATTATGGTTTCGGTCGTACTCAGATAGTTACTCATGCCGACAATATGGTAACAGGCGACAATGTGCCACTCGCTCTAGATGGCGCAGTACTTCCTAATGGGCTCGCTATTAAAAATGGTAGTCTTCGTGGTGTAGAATCTAATGGTATGTTCTGCTCTGGTGAAGAGCTAGGCATAGACGACTCTCTATATCCTGGTGCTGAAGTGCATGGATTGTTAATTTTGTCTAGAGACATCAAGCCTGGCACGCCTATTGCAGACGTATTAGGAATGAACGAAATCGTTTTTGACGTCAATGTTTTGCCTAATAGATCGGATTGTAATTCTATCTATGGTATAGCGAAAGAGATTAGTGCAATATTCGATCTTCCGCTAAAAGAATTAGATCTAACATACTCTACTAAATCTAATAAATCAATAAGTGTAGAAGTATTAGACTTCGATTTGTGTCCTAGATATCAAGCATGTGTCGTGGAGAATGTGAAGAATACACTATCACCTGACTGGATGCAGAGAAGACTATCTCTACTAGGTCATACTCCACATTCATTATATGTAGATATTACTAACTATGTATTGCTAGAAGTCGGTCAACCAATGCACGCATTCGATCTATCTAAGATCAAGGACGAGAAGATTATAGTGCGTCATGCAATAGAAAATGAAACAATACTCACTCTAGATGAGAAAGAACATACTCTATCTACCAATAATTTAGTCATTGCCAACAGCAGTGAACCTATGGTTATCGCCGGTATTATGGGCGGTATGGAGAGCGGTACTTATGAGAATACTCAAAATGTATTGCTAGAGAGTGCCAACTTCCACTTCGCCAATATCAGAAGATCATCTCACGCTCTAGGACTATCTAGCGATAGTAGTATCCGATATGCTAAGGGTGTGAATATTGAAAATACAGAGATCGGACTCAAGCGCGCCTTGCATCTAATCTCTAGCTTAGATGCAGGAGATATCTCTAGTGTGATTGTAGATATTAATAATGGTTTACCTAAGACTAGAGTTGTTACTAGTAGTGTGGAGAAAATCAATGAGCGACTCGGCTTAGATATCCCTACAGACACAATGTTAAAGATCCTAAACAAATTAGGCATCTCTACTACTGAAAATAATGGAATACTTACATCTACTATTCCAGCAGAGAGAACAGATATTGAGCGTGATTGTGATATATGTGAAGAAGTAGGACGTATCTATGGATTAGACAAGATTAGTATCGAAGATAGTACTTCTACAGACTTCAATACAGTAGGCGAGTTGACCATAGAGCAAAAAAATATTAATCGACTCAAGACTACATCTGCCCTAATGGGATTCAGTGAAACTCTCACATGGCAGTTCGGCGGACCAAAGTTGATTACTAATGCAGGTCTCAATATTGAAGATCATATTGTTGTTGCCAACCCTATCGGTCAGGATTATAGCATAGTACGTAGAAGCCTAATTCCAGGTATGTTAAACACCATTTCCTTCAACTTAAAGCAAGGCAATAAGGATCTAAAATTATTTGAATTAGCGCGTGTGTTCTTAGCGAAATCTCTACCGCTCACTACTCTACCTGATGAGCATAATAACCTATGCCTAAGTATGACGGGTGATTATGATTTCTATAGACTAAAGAATTTATTGAACAAGATAATGGCTAGTATAGGTATTGAGTTAGAATATAGACAGGCTCAGAACGATATGTTCCACCCTGGAATATGCGCAGATATCTATCTATACAATAAGAAAATCGGTGAAATCGGCGAGATTCACCCTAAGATCAGAGCCAATTTTGAGATCGCTCCTAAGGTGTATATCGCAGAAATCAATCTATCAAATGTAATCATTAGACTAAATGACAAACGCACCGGCAACGCTCCAGAAAAATTACCATACATCTCTAGAGATCTAGCAATAGTAGTAGATAAAGATATCCCTGCTAGCAAGATCATCGAGATCGCCAAGAAAGCAGACAGACAAAATATCGTAGGCTGCAAAATCTTCGATATCTATACATCAGATTCCCTTGGAGAAAACAAAAAGAGTGTAGCATTCACACTCTCTATCCGCCAAGGAGAGAAACCTCTGGCAGAAAATGAAATTAGTCCAATAGTGAACTCAGTACTCAATGCTGAGATCGAAACTATCGGCGCAGTACTTCGTTAATAAGTACTACTTACCTTGACTGAGATATTGTACTCTATCTGGTCAAGGTATTTTTCTTGCTCTTTTTCATAATACGATTTAAATTCTTTATATTTCTTGCGATAAAATTGCTCATACACTCTTAGTAGATCGATTTGATTTTCTTGACAATACTTAATCGTATTGAAACCCTCTTGTTTGATCTGCTCTGTCAATTTCTCAATGAGCGAATCAGTCAAAAATTCTTTATTCCTTCTTAGAAATTTTTTACTAGGATACTTTTCTACTACTTCTTCTACTAAAATAGTAAGATCCACTTCTATATTGTATACAGGTTTGCCATTTTTAAATTCAGGTTTGTAGCTAAGTGATTTTTCACTAAGATGCAATATTATTGTATCATCTTTATATATATGATCGCTAACTCCTTCCACCTTTAGTGTGCCTTCTTGAGATTTGTTTAGGAAGATGTTTAGTTCTTTTATCTTCTCAGGAGATATTTCTATGGTCTTCTTACCACGCTTAAATACACTAGTAGTGCCATCATTTAGGATAAATAATTTCTTACTTTCTCCACTACCACCAGATCCTGGTTCAGTAGATGACCCACCACCTACACTAGATTGTTGCACTTCTATAGCATTAGCAGTTTTCTCTTTTGATAATTTTATCTTCGGCATAATCCCCAATGAGATCTCGCTAAAAAATCCTTTATAAAAAGCATCAATACTACTTTCTTCGGATAATATGAATCTCTTGTCAAAGTTCATAATATCTTCTAGACTTAGTGATTTCTCGATATTGAGATTCACGACCGCCTGGGCGAATTCTCCTACTTCGCCACTAAAATTAATTAGCATCGCATTTCTACCCAACTTCCTAGTACGTGTCATATAGTCTAGTGAAGGGATAATACTATTCTCACTGATACCATCTCCAAATGCCATTATCTCGCATTGTGCGAATCCGATACTTTTACCTATCGCTAAGGATACATTCTCTATAGCCTCATCTAAAGTATCTCCTTCTCCTTTGTAAACTTCGTAATTCGCAGTCTTCTCCATGGCAGGTGTCAAGACAGAAGTCGCGACCATTATTTTTTCATTTATCTCATCTATTGAGAGCATTGTTACTATTGCCTCAGTCTTGCTCATGGCTGGATTGGTGATCTCAGGTATGGTAAGAATAAGGATCACTAAAAATATCCAAACAATCAAATGTCTAGGACTAAATATTGACTTTAGTTTTTTCATATGCCACTCGCTTTTCTTTCCTATTTCTCATAATATTCCCCACCACCAATATCAACGGAATAATATACTGACTGATAATTGTAATAATTGAAGCAAATGGAGTGAAGAATATATACTCCATATATATAGTTTCTGCCCCTATATAGCCTAGAGAAAATATTCCTATCTCTAATAGACATATTGTAGGGATCAGCCATCTTTTACCTATCAAGAACATGACCGCATGCACCAAACAATATCCATATACAGATATTTGCATCACTTGTGCGATCACCCATAGAGATACTACCAACCAAGACAATTCATCTATTATAGACTTAGAAGAAGAGAATTGACTAATATCACTGATAGCAAAAGTATGCGTCGGAGAAGTTACACCAAATAATCCGAAGAAAATAAAATATACTATTTGCACCAAGACTACGGCGATCAATAAATAACTAATGAGTTTACCTTTTCTCTCGTCTTTGAAGTCTACCTTGCCAAACAAGAGTAATAAAAAACTTGACGATCCGAACCAATTCATATGTCTAAATCCGCTGTAAAATAAAGGAGTCACTCCATCTTTGAACATTGGCAAATACTCCATAGGATCAACTCCATTAATAGACTTGATTACTATATAGATACAACCTATTATGATGGCCCAACAAAACACTTCTTGCACTCTGGCAATATTGCGAATACCTTTATACATCATAAATGCTGTCAGTGCTATCAATGGCAATACATACAATATCCAATTAAAGTTATTGTAGAAGTTCTCTACTACAAAAAACTCGGATCCTTTAGCGATATTGGCGATCTGCAATGCTAGTTGGAGAGAAATGATTATTAGAAATATTTTAGTAAGTACCGGCCCAATGGTATGAATCATAAATTCATTAATGTTTCTATACGCACTTTTTTTCATCAAATCGATAATAAGTATCGCATATAGTCCATCTATGATCATCAGTACCAATACTACTACCCAACTCATATTCTCACTAAATCGATATAGTACACTTGGTAATATTAAGAATTTCATTGATATCAGGCTAAGGAATATCATGATACATAATTGCCTATAACTAATCTTCATCTCGACTTCTCCTATATAGATTTGATTTATTGTTCGCTATAGACTTAGGTCGGGTATTCATTTCTTTGATTATCCTCCGCCTGAATAAATCTTTTTGGTCATCACGAATGAATGGTGCGGTAGGTGCTAAATATGCGCTATTATAACTATCAAAACTAGACAAATATGATATCAAGAAAACACAGAATATAAGAATGCCATACAAACCAACCGCCGCGCCTATTATAAGTCCTAAAAGTCTGAGTATACTAAACTGCGCAGCTTGACTAGGTACGATATAAAATGTAATGCCCGATAATGCTACGATCATAACTGCAGGCGGACTAACAAGTCCCGCATTGACTGCAGTCTCCCCTAATATCAACGCACCCACTATCGACATAGCCATACCAAAATATTGTGGCATTCTAAGATTCGCCTCGTACAATATCTCGAACAATAAAATCACGAATAATAATTCAATAAATGGAGAAAAAGGTATTCCTTGTGTTGTATTCATTATTGTCACTAAGAACTCAGTAGGTATTATTTTATAGTGATATTTTTCCAGTGCGACATACACTCCTGGTAATAATACCGCAAATATTACTCCGACTAGTCTTAATATTCTCACAAATGTTACTCTGATTGGTTGAGAGTAATAATCATCTGCATTTTGAAGATCTTCAATCAATATAAATGGTAAAGTCAATGCAATAGGACTACCATCTACCATAATACCTACTCTACCTTCTAACATCTTGCCGACTAAAATATCTGGTTTTTCTGTATCTCCTACTTGCTTGAATAGGGATTTCGGATTTTTTTGTAAGAACGATACCAAATAATGTGAATCCACCACTCCGTCTATCTTAATTTTTCTTAGTCTTCGCATTATTTCTTTTACAACCTTCTTGTCCACTACAGAATCAATATACACCACACTTACTTGTGTCTTGGTGATCTCGCCTATCTCCATCATCTTGACGACTAGATCGGTACTTTTTACCCTTTTTCTAATCAATGCTATATTATATTTTAGACTTTCATTAAATCCTTCTCTAGGACCTTTGATGACCACACTTGTAGGTGGCTCGGCTACAGCTCTTACGGTAATCTTCTCCACATCACAGCTAAGAATCTTGCTCGCGCCATTGATTAGGATCAAAGCACTACCAGAAAATAATTTTTCGACTGCCGTATTGATATCAGTAGACTCTTCTACTTCTTGGTTGCTCAGCACTTTATCCATCAAGGTATCTACTACATTAGCACTCTGATCTGCCGACTCAAAATTCAATATCGTATCAATTATGCTCTCATTGAGCAAATCATTGTCTATAATCGGCGCTAAATAACATATCGTAATCGGGGTAGCAAAAAACTGCACGTTGCGTGATTTGAGATCACTACTATCGTGCAGTAATTTTTTTATCTCCTCTAGAGTCTTCTCTGCATCTACTATCATTGATAATAGTTTGCATTACTAGATAGATTTTATACTATTAAGATACGCAATATACTACTATTAGACAATTTTGTTCTACATTGTAGCTAGTATATATATTACCATTTGCATTGCTATCTGGATGAAGATTCAGTCCTAAATAATAATCATCAGCCACATCAAATATATAAGATATATCCGATGATGTAAATATAGATTCTCCGCTGATCTTAAACTCCACTGTCGCCTTGCCATCACTATTTAATGCCATTTGCTTAGCGTACAATAATGTATTGAACAAGAATTTATCTCTATTTCCAAATGTTGCAGTTCCCAATAATCCATTGTTATTCTGTTCGTCATAGTATCCGCGATATACAGTACTTTGTTCATAAGCCTTAGAATATTCAAATCCTAAAATATTACTTATTTCACTCAATGCTGCTCCGATATTAGGCAAGTTGATTAATTGATCTTTTGTCATCTTGAAGCTGTTATTTGAATAATAGTCATAGTATGTATTACAACCACGTGTATCGCTATATACTTTTGACTTAATGAAGTTCTTATCTACGAAACGAAGATTTTGACTTTTTACTTGAGTATTGCCTTCATTCTTCATGTAATTATCTGTTACTAAGAAATAATCATGCGATGAGATACCATACATAGAACCTTCATTATATTTATCTCCATTCATATAGATTCTATTATCTGAGAATGTTAGATCTACATTGTACCAAGTCTTGTTAGAGAAGTCTGACGTTGTGCTTAGTCTTACCTTATTCCAAGTATGAGCTTTAGTATAAGTCTGAGCACCTGAATCGTAAACATATTCACCATTGACTAACACACATTCTATTCCTTCGATAGCACACAATAATGCGAATGCTTTAGAATATGACTCACTCGTCGCAATTCTATTACCTAGATAAAACTCTCCATCTCCACCGCCACGACTAGATACTGTTATATTATTAAATATTCCTTCTAGATAATACTCTGCTCTAATGCCATATTGGTCAATATCTGCATCTACCAAATATCCATTGTTGTCATATATCATATCGCCCTTGGTATTAATAGCGAATCCATACTCTAGCCAATCAAATATGCGAGTAACCTTCTCTATATCTGTCATTTTATCATTGACAATGGCGAGCAACACTTTCTTTGCATTGTTATATATTTGTTCTGCTGTATTGTAATTACCAATGAATAATGGTCTAGCACCAGACTGCACCGCATGCACTAATTGCTCTGTAGTAGTTACTTCTATATATTTAGAATTATTATCTATTTTAAATATAGTATTATCACTTCTTCTAGCGGTACTGTCTAGATAAGCAAATTTATTACCATAATCCTTAGCAAACTTGATAAGATCATCTTCTTCTAAAGCATATTTTTCGCCATTTAGACCATTTTTATATGAAATGTTGAAAATATTGCTTCCAGATTCATGATCCACATCTAACATCTTTAATGAATGCATCTCTGGATATAGATTCAATAATGTCCTAGACATATATTCCATCAACACATATTCTTGAGTAGTTGATTCTTGCAATAGTCCTAGCCACACTTCGTCTTGAGCGAAATTATGTAGCTTAATATCTTCGTCATTCGCCTCACTCGCCAATCTCATCAATGCTTCTTTGATTGACTCTATTTCATTACTATCTGGTTTAGTCTTGGTATCTATATATAATGACAAAGTAGTACCATTATTTAATCCATTATCCACTCCATATAGATAATGATACCATAGAGCATTCTTTAGCTCAGACACATCATCTATAAAGTAGTCGAAAGTTGTACCATAGATCGTATTAGTATTACGATTATAATCATGCTTTTCACTTCGTGTATACAAATGAGTAATACTTCCAGCTGGTCCATTCTCATAATCTTTAGCATTATCTCCAGAAGCATTCACCTTGGCACTAATGCTAATAGTATAACTACCTTGTAATCTGATATATTCGTTAATATCAATAGAATTATTATACGCTTTCAATTCTGCACTGATCATATTAGGCTGAGTGATAGTAACAGTATAATAATCCGCATGATCGTCGCCTGTCCAACTCATTATATAATTACTATTAGAACTATTAGTGAATTGTATGTCGATAGGAGTATTTAATGTGTTTAATTTATTTACTCTATATGGTTCACTAGACTCTTCACTGTTCCAATATTTACTACCTTCTTGAGCTAGCGCGGTCATATATATGTGATACTCACCTTTCTCTCGCATATATTCAGTAATGTCTGTAGATTGAACAATTCTAAACTCATTATCCAACCCTAGACTCTCTAGATAGGCTTCGTAGTGTGGATCGTTTAGTTTTACTATTCTTACATTGAATGCTACTGCATTCTCGTCTACATTAGAGTAGAATAATGTATATTTTCCATTAGTGTCTTCTACTCTAAAGTCTGTAACCATACTTAGTCTCTTATTGAGAGTATACTGCCATTCAGCATAATCACTAGATAGTAGTCTTGTATCGCTCGGATTAGGCAGAGCTCTCACTCTGATATCATAACTATCCACTCTAGTCATGTATTCAGTAATAAGTACATTGTAGAGCTTAGTAGGATTGAATACATCTGCTTGAACTACTATTTTACTAAAGTCTACCAATATTTCATATGAATGAGCATTCTCTACGCCATAGAAATATAATACTCTATTAACCACTCCAGCATTTGTCTCAGTTGCCACCGGATTTGGCTGTAATAATAATGGTTTTGCTAATTTTTCACTACGAGCGAATTGTACCTCTTCAGATAATGCACTATCAGAGAATATACTATAAGGATCAGCTATCGCTTGAATCTTAATAGCTAATGCTTGATTTTGAGCATGAATACTAAGTTCATTAGTCAAGTCTATCGAAGTAGATGCGAATAACTTATTGATCTTCACAAAATCTCCATCTGTAGCACCTTTCACATATACATGATATCCAATCGCACCATTTACACCTGTGAATGTTAGTAGATATTTATTAGCACTGACGAATCCTTGATTGGTATTTATGATCGGAACAGATAATGACTGTACCTTGTGTAGAGAAATCACATTTGTGCTAGACTTATATCCATTTTTTAATGCAATTACTTTCGCATGGTCAGACTCTGAAGATATATATCTAGATATATCTATACTAGTGTAATCTGTTGCGATTACATTATTACCGCACTCCACTAGATACTTAGCTCCATCTACATTATTCCAACTAATAGTATTGTTTTGCAGTGTTACATCTAAGTTTTCTATTGCATTTGTTATCAGAGTATTATCTTTGAATAGAGATAAGTCTGATGAAATATTACTACCCACACCCAATGCTTGTACTCCGATAGAAGTGAAAGACTTCTCTATCATCATGCTGGTATTTGATTTATCTAATATTATTTCTTCAAATCCGCTCTCAGTCATGATATATACTTTGTATCCACTGACAATATCTAATTCGTCCGTCGACCAACTAAATATATACATTCCCGTCTTGCTATTGAATGTCAAATCCACATTTGGAGTGTTCAACTTGTGAGTGTTTTCGTATATATATTCTCTACTCATATCAGATTCAGTGTAGAATAATTCTTCACCATTTGCACTTAAGTTCTTTGCCTTAGCTGAGAATACATATTGTTTTAACTCATTCAAATTTAATGTAGTATCATCGACTTTCACATCTTGGAAGAATTGATTCAAGTTAATATCTAATAAGTTGCCTGATTGTATTACGCCTGATACTGTATTATTTAATTCGATCTCTCTATAATACTTTCCGCACGATAATTCCATTGCGTTAGCATGTGGATCTACTACCATCGCCATATGTAACTCATCGCCGAACTTTGATACCGATGTAATATTCGGAGCAGATAATTTGATCTTGTGTTGATAGCTAGTCTTCGCTGTGTAACCACTAGTAGAATATGCACTATTAATGTTTGATACCGCCGAAATATAGAAATTATAATTACCGGCACTAGATAATAGCGAATTAAAATCAAATCTATTTCGATTGAATTGATATTCTGTAATGTTTGCTTTAGATATACTTAGTGAATCATCTCCTGTGAGAATGTTTCCTTCTTTATCGTATAATTGCTTATCGTCAGGTGTAACGATCTTCACTAAATAGTAACTCGCATTTTCTACCGCGTCCCAAGTCAGTACTGTAGAATTAATAGCCACATTAGTCGGTTTGTTAATCACTCCTGTGTGCAGATAAGGGTATTCTGCAGTATATGAACTATCACTTTTGCCTTCCGCTAGAGCTTTTACCTGTATAGTATAGCTCTCGCCTACTTGGAAAAATTTATTAGCATCATAATGAATTTTATTATCAATGATCTCCACATAAGGATTATGTTTGAAATCTAATATTAGTGGTTCGTCATTAATTAATAATGTGTAATAATCCGCATCTGTTACATGCTGGAATACTATCACTCCATTGTTGGCTATTAGCGAATTTGGCATGGATACACTATTCTTATTTGAATTTTCACAACCAAATAAGGTAAAAGGCAACGCCAAACATAATAACAAAAATAATGTTTTTAATTTTTTCATAATTCCCCTGATTTTCAATTATTATACCCAATATTTCTACATAAATCAAATAAATTCGCTAAAAATTAATATTTATATTAATTTGCAATATTCATAATT
>JBKSNA010000026.1:0-10461 GCA_046882085.1 Clostridia bacterium | reverse complement strand
CTCGACCTCCAGCGTGACAGGCTGGCGCTCTAACCAACTGAGCTACCGGGCCAAATATTTAGTATGCCTTTAGGGCTGGTGGGCCTTCACGGACTTGAACCGCGGACCGACCGGTTATGAGCCGGTTGCTCTAACCAACTGAGCTAAAGGCCCCTGTTATGGTCGGAGTGAAGGGACTCGAACCCCCGGCCCCATGATCCCAAATCACGTGCGCTACCAACTGCGCTACACCCCGATACTTGACTATAATACTACATTACAGAGAATAAGTCAAGGTTTTTGATTAAATTTTATAAATTTTTTATTGATAGTAGCGTTTTGTTCACATCTATTTTCTATATCCAAGTAGGAACAATCTCGAAATTCTTTTTATTTAGATACTTAAGATTTGATTTAGTACTGAAGTTAAATCCTAAATAATAGGCTGTCAAACACATTACTTTGTTGTCATCTTTGCCATACTTTTGATCTCCAATAATAGCGTGTCCATAATAGGATATATGTGCTCTTATTTGATGAGTTTTACCTGTTAATAATGTCGCTTCTAATAATGTATTATCGCCATCATATTGAATGACATCAAATTCTGTAATAATCGGATCATAACCAGACGTCTTTATCTCGCTAATCCATACCTTTGATAGACTTGATACTTTCTTAAGATATACTGTACGCTTAATTTTAGTAATATCCACCCTACCATGCACCTTAAGTGCATATTTTTTGATTATTCCATTACGAGTCTTAAATGCATTCAATAGCTCTTTCTCTGCCTTTTGATTAAGTGCAAAAATTACTAATCCTTCAGTATTACGATCTATTCGATGTACTGCAATGGCGGTATTAAATTCTTGCCTAACTACAGCTAGTAAATCCCTGTCCGTTTCACTGACTACTTCTATACCTGCACGTTTATTAACTATAACTACATTGTCATCAGTATATACTACTGAATACCATTCTTTAGACTTTTTATTTTGATAAAAAACTACTATATTAGAATTAGCAGGCACAATCTCGTCTTGCTTGACTCTAATATTATTTACTTTCACATCTTTGTTTTCAATAATGTGCTTAATATCTTGACAAGAAAGACTAGGCAATTCATTACTGATTGCCTTAGATAATTTTATTTCTTTATCAATTTTAAACTCAATTTTTTGCATTTATTTTACATATAGGTCGCGCATATATTTGGCACCTATCTCTTGACTATCGCTGGCTTCACTCACAATCCATGGATCTATACTCATATCTTTAATAGTCTTAATAAAATCATCAAGACTAGGTTTACCCTCACTACCATCAGCCATATTGTCGCCATGCACTAAGTGGTGCAATTCGCCTTTATCTCCGTACTGAATAGTATATGCATGAAAGTGTGTATGCTCAAATTTGCTAGGCAGAGCTGACTTTAGCTTCTCTAATCTAATTCTAATGTCTTCTATGGTCTGTATGCTACCAATTTCTCTAGCATGAAGATGTGCTATATCTATGCAAGGATAACAATATTCGCATTCCTTACATATCTCTATGATTTCATCTAATGATCCAAGATTAGCAGTCTTGCCACCTATTTCAGGATAAAATTTAACATCTCCCATATCAATCTCATTGGTTAGATTATTAATAGCGTCAATCAGTTGGCGCACTGCAATACGTCTTCCTTCTTCAGTATTATCATGACCACCACCTGGGTGAAAAATTATTCTGTTGACACCAATAGATTTTGCGAGCTCTACACCTTGCTTCATGTACTCTATACTCTTCGCTACACTTGAAGTATTCTTGCTACCTAAATTGACATAATATGGTGCATGAATGGAAAAGAAGATTCCCTTATCAGTTTCTGCCTTAATTATCTCTTTATTAGCATCAGATACCTTAAATCCATATACGCATTGTATTTCATAACCATTTAGACCTAGATTTCGTAGCCAATCAAAAAGATCTCTGAATTTTCCTTTATAATTAGTCGGCACACCTGCCACACCAAAAACCATACTAACTCCTTAGATATATGACTAGACAAAGTTCTTGAAGAATTTCTCTCGTAATAGCATAAACTTAGCATCATTAATTCTATAACTATTATTAATTCCTTCGTCAAACATTTTATTAAAATGATTAATTACCTTATTATCCTTAATGACACATACATTTTGTAGACTAGTAGCTAGATGTGCTCTATCTAAAGTATATGAACCATACAAAACGTATTCATCATCAATATTAATTGCATTAAAATTAATATATCCATCATATAGATACACATTGGCTCCGAGTAGTGCTAATTCTTTAGCATAAGCACGAGAAGCATAGAATCTACTACCAATATCGGTCTTGAGTGGAACCATTAGTCTAACATCAATATTAGAATTAATCGCAAAATGTAACAAAGACATTATGCTCTCTGTAGGTATGAAAGATCTAAGTTCCATTTGAATTGATTTCTTAGCCATACATATAGCCTTGATGAGCAACAATTCAATATTCGACTCAATCTTATTTGATACATATTGCATCACACTGTCCGAAGCGATCTCGTCTTTCTTGTATTCATTATACTCAATGTACTTACCACTAGCAAATATGACATCTTGATGAAGAGATAGATTGATATTTTGTACCATATCCCCTTTTATCTTCATAATAGCACTAGCGATTTCATTCTGATCATTCATTTGACCTTTGGACACATTCATATTGGCAATATAGGCTACTCTACCATCGATAACTATTACATTTCTTAAGTTTCCATATATTTTGCCAATTACATTTTTCTTACTAAATCTATGTACTCTTACACCAGCATTCTTCATGCTTTTTTTCAAACCTCGAGATAAAGGTTGATCATAAACATATCTTACCATCAATCCATCATTAGCCTTATCAATCAATATTTGAGATATATCACTGAAATCGATTGGATTTACTTTTGATAATTCTACTAAAATATAGTTAGTAGCAGATTTTAGTTCTTTTATTAGATTTGCTTTGTATTTAGTATAAGAATCAAATATTTCAAATTGATTATTTTTAGTAGTCTTAGAGTCAAATGCCAAAGCATTATGCTCTAATAATTCATCGTCTAGTGAAATAGATTTAACATTTAGTTTATGTCCCACCAAGCCATTATATACTTCATCTTCATGCTGTTTGATTATCAAAGAATGTCGCTTGTCATAATAAGTCTTTCTAGAAAATAAATAAACAACATAACCGATTACATGCGTAAATAGGAATAACAATGTCCATAAGATGATATTTTTTGGCTTATCACGTTCAAAAATAATCATGATAGCCATCATGATAACGTACATAACTATTAACAATATACTAAAGAAAATATTCATACAATATTGACCTTATGATAACAAATATTAATTTATAATGCAAGTTAAAACGAATTATTTAGTAAAAATAATTGAAAAAAGGAAATTTTTATGTTATGATAATCACATACTTTTGCTGATATGGCTCAGTCGGTAGAGCAATTGATTCGTAAACAGCTACTCGTAAACTCGCTAGCTGGATACTCTTCACTTTTGCTTAATCATTATCTTAATATTTACTTCCATATGCTGATATGGCTCAGTCGGTAGAGCAATTGATTCGTAATCAATAGGTCGGGGGTTCGATTCCCCCTATCAGCTCCAAAAAATTAGAGTGCGACCGCTCTAATTTTTTATTGTGTTAACATCAAACTATATTTTCGAGCCCTTGCGAAGAAAATTAGTTTATTGTACTAACTACATACTTTATCTTCAATCGGCAGCGAAGATTATTTTATCTCTAAATGAATTATCTTGTATACACTAGTATCTAGATTGAAAGTGATTTTAATTTCGACCAATCCTTCTTTCTTGCAATCTAATAACACCAAACCATCTGTGATCATAATTTTACTAGCAATTTCCTCATTATCTATCTCGATACTAACATCTTGCGCTACTTTTTGATTATTTCTATCATATACACTGAATCCAAAAGCATACGCACCCAGTCCTGCAGACAACTCTATTATCTCCTGACTAGGATCTGTGATCTCTCCCGCGATAGAAGACGATATCTCTATATAATAATTGGGGATATCTTTCACTAAAACTGTAAAAGTATATTTAATTTCGATATTATTATCTACAATGATAATATCAATATTCGCCAAACCCGCTTTAGATGCGATTATAGTGCTATTGCTAATCTCTATATTCTCACTACATTCATACCTAATATCTCCGATAGATTTTATGTCAAAATAATCCGATAATGGTGCTGATCCAACCTCGAGTGTATTCTTCTTTTGTTCGATAGTATTATCTTCTTCGTCGTCAACTATTAATACAATCTTGGCCTCTAGATCTTTTGTTTCAGTATTAGGTACTTTGTATATTAAGTTATATTGACCGACTTTGTTTGCTATCAAATCAGAACCATCGAATTCTACATTACTAGGATCGCTATTGTATCTAGATGTAATAGCATATGTCAAAAACTCTCTCATCTCACTAGGTTCTACAGATATGAAACTATCCACTATTTTTACCTTTTGCCCTACATGCAGATAAAGATTACCTGTGTAATTTATAACAAGATCAGTAGCATATACGATATCTTCGTGATCAGATGAATTATCATCATTTTCATTATCAGATGAATCGTCTTTATTTTCATCATTCGGATTATTATCTACAATGTTATCTCCGATATTATCGTCTGCAGGCGGAGGTTCTGTATTATTGTCATCTTCTGTATCATTGCTAGAGTTATTATCATCATTATCTACTTCATTATCTGTATTCACATCATCGTTATCCTCATCTTGAGAAGGAGCGTCTTCTGAGACATCTGGTGGAGTATTATTAAAGTAATCATAGATCATTGGACGAAAAATTAGTAACCCAACAATCATAGCTACCATAACTAAACAATATATAAAAAAGAAGGCAAGTTTTGCTTTCATGCCTTCATCATACTATAAATTTGTCGAAATTTCAACATGTAAATCCAAAAAAAATTTGTAAAATTTGGTAATTATAGTGTTTCTTTTTTTACATTAGTTATAATATTCAACTTTCTAGCCTGATGATTGATATGCGAAATATAACCTTTTACTCTAGAATTTAGTTTGTAGATATGGTGAGTCGCCACATTAGCTCTGTCGCTATTATCTTTAGTTACAGCAAATGCAGTTAACCCATTATCTAGCTTAATCACCGCACCAGCTGACAATATCTTCACAACTACACCTTCTAACTCATCACCTAACTTAATGGTTTCAAACAATTCTTCCATTGGATTCTTAGTTAGCTGTTTAATACCAATTGATATTCTAGAAAAATCCATATTAGTATCTAATATTTTGAAGTCGTATTCTTGATTCAATTCTACCACTTCACTCATATTATTGATATGATCATGTGATGCGTCCGATATAGATAATTTAGCTTTTGCTCCATTCTTCAAGAATGCAATGGCATATTTGTCTTCTATTTTGATGATTGTACCACTGATCACATCTCCCGGTTCTACTGGAGTAATATCTTGTTGAGCTAAGAGTTTGGTGCTACATACGATTGATTTTTTAATATTATCTAACTCGATCACTATCGCATCTATTTCTCTATCCTTTAGGACATCGCGATCTATATAGTCTTGCGTAGTGCATTGTGAGAATGGTAAGAATACTCTATATCCCATGAACTCACCAAGCAACCCAGAATTATTAATATTGTCTACCTTGAATGATAACTCACTGCCAACCTTTAGATTTCTTAATTTCTCTTTGTCTTCTAGTGCTTTATTGACATCACGATGTGTGAGTACTAAGCATCCTTTCTCGTCAATATCTCCTGTTACCATTACTAATATAGCATCTCCAATCTTGAATGCTGGATTTAGTTCGTCTTTAGGAAATACTCCTTCTTTTAACCCACCGAGAGCTACTACTACTTCCTTAGCACCTATCATCACTATAGTACCTGTAATAATATCTCCTCTATGGTATTGTGTCATGCTGATATTGAAATCTTTCATTTTCATCTAGTTGTTGTCTCCTTCTAATAGCGCATTCATCTTCTCTACTATAAGATTAGCAAATTCGCTCACATATTCTTTATCTTTCTTTCTCTCTGGATCAGGATATATTGGCTCTCCTATATATAATTTAGTTAATCTAAAGGCTTTAAATTTTCTATCATACATCATAGGCACTACAGGAGTCCCTGTACGAATAGAAAACATCGCTACGCCTTCTTTGGCACTGCCATCTTCTACAATAGGAGTCTTATATCTTGTGCCTTGCGGGAAAATACATATATTTTTTTTCTGACCGATGAGTCTAAATATTTCTTTAATCGCACCGGGATCTGCCTGACTTCTATCTACTGGTACAGCACCGAAAGATCTAAGACAAATTGATGCAAATTTTTTCTTAAATAATTCTTTTTTTCCTAAGAATCTATATTTCTTGCCGAACGTAATATCTATCATCACAGGATCAAGATTAGACATATGGTTACACGATATGATATAATTCTGTCCCTTCAATTTCTTAAGATTATCTTTACCTACCTTTTTGATAGGAAAAAGTATTACACATGGTAAAAATATAATGGTAAAACAAATCCAAAATAACATTTTATTATCCTTTTAAGCTAGAGCCTGCCAAAAATCCTGTCGACCAAGCGATCTGAAGATTATACCCGCCGGTCAAAGCATCAATATCCAATACTTCACCTACAAAATACAGGTTCTCAACCAATCTACTCTCACAAGTTTTAGCATTGATCTCCTTTACATCAATTCCACCTGATGTAACTATACTAACATTTATATTATCTAATGATTTTATAGAAAAGTCAAATTTTTTAAGTGCATTTAATAGTACCAATCGCTCATTTTTCGTAATTTCAGCCATCTTTTTATTCTTTATAGCAACTTTCTTCATGAAATATTCAATAAGACTCTGTGGTAATAGCGTTGAAAGATAGTTCTTTAGATCTTTTTTGGCATATTCTGTTATTTCACGCTGAAGTTTCATGTCTAATTTCTCTTCGCTAAGTCCAGGCTTTAGATCAATATATAGTTTAGTGTTAGATATATCTAGTTTGTTAATCTTGCTAGCCATTGTAAGTGCAATAGGCCCTGTTAGAGAATTATAAGTAAATAATAAATCTCCTTGATGAGTAATATTTGTCTTGCCATTCTTGTATGACAACGCTACATTTCTTAATGCTAAACCATTTAGTTCGCTAACATCTTCTTTGACTACTATTGGACACAATGCACTCTTGGGCTCAATTATATTATGACCAAATTGACGTGCTAAATCGTAACCAAATCCGCTCGCTCCTGTACCAGAATACGACACTCCTCCTGTAGCGACAATCAATCTATCACTAGTGTAATTTATATTATTTTTACACAATATATTGAATTTATTATCCTGTTTACTTACTTTAGTAATATCTTCATTAAGCGATACTTCTACTCCATATCGTCTCATCGCTCGCTCGAGTGTTTTGATGACATCGCTAGATTTATCACTCACAGGGAATACTCTATCTCCCCGCTCTGTGCGAAGTGGTAATCCATTTTGTTCAAAAAAATTCATTGTATCCTGTGGACTAAAAGCATTAAGTGCCGAATACATAAACTTGCCGTTAGTAATAATATTTGCCAAGTGATTATCTATACTACTATTGTTTGTAAGATTACACTTGCCTTTGCCTGTTATGTATAACTTCTTTCCTAATTTCTCATTGTGATCCAATACTATTGTAGAATAGCCATTTCTAGCAGCAAAAATAGATGCCATCATACCAGATGCACCACCACCAATCACTATTACATCATAATTTTTCATCATATAATATGATAATAACACAAAAAGATGATTTTTGCAATAAAAAGACAAGCGATTGCTTGCCTATTTTTTTAGAGATCGTAGATATTTCATCTCTCTAGCATTGAGTTCTACATACTCGCCACGAGATAGTCCACCTAATTTAATATCACCTATCTGAATACGTCGAAGGAATATAACATTTTTACCAACAGAAGCAAACATTTTCCTAATTTGACGATTTTTACCCTCAGAAATTGTTATATATAGTTTACTTAACTTTTCGCCCAATTCTTTGATTTCAATACTACATGGTTTGGTAGTATAATCGTCTATTTTTACTCCGCTAGTCAATTTCTTGATCTCATCATTGGTGATACCACTTTCAATATGGACTATATAAGTTTTCGACACTTCACTATTAGGTTTAGTGAGAATATTAGTAATATCTCCATCATTAGTGAGTATCAATAATCCCTCAGTATCATAATCAAGTCGACCGACAGGATAAACACGATGATGTACTCCACGCATTAGATCCATTACTGTTTTTCTATCCTTGTCATCAGACACAGTCGTAACATATCCTTTAGGTTTATTCAGCTTGTAATACACCAATTTATTACTCACTTTGATAGGTCGATTGTCAAAATACACCACATCGCTATCTTTGATATCAGTAGACAAATCTCTAGTGATTGCACCATTGACCTTCACTCTACCATCAAGCACTAATTCTTCTACTTTTCTTCTGCTGCCCAATCCTACTTGAGCCAAATATTTATTGATTCTCATTTATCCTTTCTTCCCATAGTATTTCGCTAATCTGCAAAGTATTTGCATCAATTAGTTTATCGATTTTATTCATTGTATACAATTTTAATGTTTTTATCAAGTCATTTTCAAAAAAAATTTGAATTTCTCCTACATTTTCTCCGATTTTTGCGTCGTTTAATGTAATATTATATTTAATTTTTATTTTTTCATATTCTTGATTTTTTAAAGGATAATAAAAATCCTCATTTGTATATAAATATAATTTTCCGGAATTTTCATCAATAAAATATTCGTTATATATTTCTCTGTTTTTATCAATTATTTTTGTATTTTTATAATTAATAAAACAATTATTCAATAAATCTCTACTTTCTTCAAACATAGGACCACAATTTAGCACCACACACACATATGTTGTATCATCGCGTTCACATGAACTAACTAAACATCTTCCTGCTTTTTTAGTAAATCCCGTCTTCACTCCGCAACAACCCTCTAAACTGGATAATAATTTGTTTTTGTTAGTCAAATATCTCTTATCGCTTACATTAGTTTCTTCAATTATGTGAGATTTAGTTGACACTATTTCTTTGAATATTGGATTGTTCAAAGCGTATGCAGATATTAATGCTAGATCGTATGCTGTGGTATAATGATTGTCATGATGTAGACCATGAGGATTCATGAAGTTAGAATTTGTAGCACCTATTTTATTTGCTAATTCATTCATCATTTTTGCAAACCCTGCCACATCTCCACCTATATAACAAGCAAGGGCTGTAGCCGCATCATTACCACTCCTTAGCATTAGCCCATATAATAAATCTCTAACAGAGATCATTTCTTCTTCTCTTAGATATATAGAAGTACCTTCTACACCAATAGCGCTATCGTCTACTTTAATAATTTCATCTAAATCATCGCAGTGTTGTAATACCGTAATAGTAGTCATTATTTTTGTAGTAGAAGCCATAGGCATTTTATCATTCATATTCTTAGAATATATAACTCTTTTACTATCTTTTTCGATGACACACATTCCTTTCGCAGATGATAGATTAGCAGCGCTAACATGTTCGATCTTTGATACTGATGTAATAGGAAAAATTGAAAACAAAGCAAAAAAAATCAAAATTGACGAAAAAAATATCAAAAATGATGTAAAAAATAGTGTTTTTTTCATGATTTTTTACTCTCTACGAATTTTTTTAATACTTCCGCTGAATTTTTGATCAGTTCTAAATATGCGGTAGACTTATCAGCATGGATCAACTTAAACTTGTTTTCACTAACTACAAAAAAACCAATAGGAGATACACTGAATCCTCCTCCTGTACCCCCAGCCATTGGAAAATCTGCTGAATTTCTTTTAGCATTGAGATCGTTGTATTCACCACCACCAGATACAAATCCGACACTTACTTTCGAGATTGGTATAATGACGCTACCATCAGGCATAGTAATAGCACTACCAACCACACAGTTTATATCTATCATGGCTCTAATCTTTTCGAACGACACATCGATTAGAGACTCTAATTTTCTACGCTCTCCTAGATTTACGCTTTCTTTTTTCATACTCACCCCATGTTTTAATTATTGTATAAACAAGTACATACAATATGTCGAAGACAGATATGCGAACAACCTGCTCCAATCTCATATTGAATATATCGTCATTGTATTTTGGCTCAATCTTAGTGAAAATATGTGCAGATTTCTTATTGTTTTTTATCTTAGCTAAAATTCCTAAAGTAATAACATCTAACACTCCACTAACGGTTGCAGTAGTACATGAATCCAATCTGTATCCAAAATTTGATGCCACTCCTAGAGAT
>JBKSNA010000025.1:0-9492 GCA_046882085.1 Clostridia bacterium | reverse complement strand
TACTCTCTACATATCCTTCGACTCCGCTTAGTTGTCCAGCGATAAATATATTATTGTCTACTTTTAGTCTAGAATACATGTCTAGACATTTTGGAAAGTTAATAAAATGATTTGTATGCATTACACCATATCTTAAGAACTCAGCGTTCTCTAGTCCTGGAATCATGCGGAATACTCTCTTTTGCTCACCAAAAGTGAGATTGGTCTGAAATCCCACCATATTATACATAGTAGCTTCGTTATTCTCTTTTCGTAATTGTACCACTGCATATGGGCGCTCAGTTGAATGCGGATTGTGAATACCTACAGGCTTTAATGGTCCGAATCTAATACCGTCAATACCACGCTTAGCCATTATCTCTATCGGCATACATGACTCAAATATATTATTCTTCTCGAAATCATGTAGTTGAATGGTCTGAGCATTGATGAGTTCATTATAGAATGCAATATACTCATCTTTATTCATAGCACAGTTTAGATAGTCTGCGTCGCCCTTGTCGTATCGAGATGCGAAGAATGCCTTAGTCATATCAATACTCTCAGCAGATATGATAGGCGCGGCAGCATCATAAAAATACATAAAATCACTGCCCACCTTATCTGCCAATGATTTACACATCTTATCAGTGGTAAGTGGTCCTGTAGCGAGAATAGTAATAGCGTCTAACTCAAATGCATCTACCTCTTCACAATGAATCGTGATATTCTCATGAGATCTAAGGATTGATGTAATCTCTTCAGCAAATTCATCTCTGTCAACTGCCAATGCCTGACCTGCAGGTACTCTATGTTTGTATGCTACCTCGAGTAAAGTGCTACCTAATAAGGACAACTCACGCTTGAATACCCCAGAAGCAGTAGTGTCATCGTCGCTCTTTAAGGAATTACTACATACTATCTCTGCGAAATTGGTACTATGATGAGCGGGAGTCATTTTCTCTCCCTTAATATCATATAGGTTCACCTTATATCCATGGTTGGCTAGGTATATTGCGCATTCACTACCAGCTAATCCGCCACCTATAATATTAATCTTTGACATATGTGCATCCTTTGTTATTACATAGTATTGAAACTTTATCCTTACCAAATTTCTTGTATAACACATTGCCACACATTGGACAGGTTTCATTAAGTGGTAGATCCCATGATATATAATCACACTTAGGATAATTATCACAACCAAAGAATAGTTTTCCTTTCTTACTATATTTAGCAGATACTACACCTTGACACTTAGGACATACTCCCGTATCTTCTACTTGATTAGCATTAGTAGGGTTGATATTCTTAGTATTCTTACATTTAGGGAAATTGGAACATGCTAAGAACTTACCAAACTTACCCTCTCTATACACCATCATTGCACCACATTTTTCGCATTTTACATCACTAGGCTCAGGTGCTACCTTAGGCATCATGACACCCATCTGCTTGCTAGCATAGTCTAATCTGTCGCTAAAGTCATGGTAAAAATTATCTACAATATCTTGCCACTTCTCTTTACCTATCTCGACATCGTCAAGTTGTTTCTCCATATCGGCTGTAAATTTGATATCCATTACGTTAGTAAAATACTCTTCTAAGTATTTGGTTACCTGTATACCTAATTCAGTCGGTACTAGGTTCTTCTTGTCTGTCTTGATGTAATCTCTATTGAATAATGTCATAATAGTAGCAGCGTATGTCGCTGGTCTACCTATGCCCTGTACCTCCATCTCTTTAATGATCGAGTCTTCTGTAAATCTCACAGGTGGCTTGGTGAATTTTTGCTCGGTAGTTATCTTATCCTTAATGAGTATTTCACCTTCTATCACATCTGGTATATTAATGCCACTCTTCTCTTCTTCTTGATCTTTGAAGACTTTAGTATATCCATCAAATATTAATGCCTTACCTGACGCACGGAACTTATAATCATTAGCCACTACGTCTACAGTCAAGCTATCATATTGTGCCATAGACATTTGACTCGCTACGAATCTCTTATATATCAATGAATACAATTTATAATATTGCTCATCAATCTTGCCCTTTAGATATTCTGGTGTGTACTTTAGATTGATTGGTCTAATAGCTTCGTGTGCATCTTGTGCATTACCCTTAGTAGAATGTTCATTAAATTTACCTGGATGATACTTCTCTCCATAGTTCTCTATTATATATTCTTTAGCCATCATCTGAGCATCTATACTTACACGTGTAGAGTCTGTACGAATGTAGGTAACCAATGCAGTCTTTCCTTCTCCTTCTATCATCACACCTTCGTATAATGATTGAGCACACTTAGTATATGAATTGAGTGTCATCTTTAGTTTCTTAATCGCGTCTTGTTGTAGACTACTAGTAATATATGGTGCAGGAGCCTTGGAGTATGCTATCTGTCGCTTCACATTATTGACTACATACTCAGCATCCGCCACCTTAGATAAGATCTCGTCTACTTTCTCTTTATTAGGTATTTCAAGTTTCTTATCTTGGTATTGAATAAGCTCTGCCTTAAATGTACTGTCGCCTTTCTTTAACTCAGCATGTATATTCCAATACTCTACCGGCACGAACGAATTGATCGCTTCTTCCCTATCTACTATTAATTTGAGTGTTACTGATTGCACTCGTCCTGCACTTAGTTTACCTTGTATCTTCTTGGATAGTAGCGGACTAAGCTGATAACCCACTATACGATCCAATACACGTCTGCCTTGCTGAGCATCGATTAATTGGTAGTTTAATGGCTTAGGATTAGTTATACTTTCTTGGACTGCTTTCTTACTGATTTCATTGAACGCAGTACGAACAAGTGCCTCTTTGTCTAACTCTAATATGGTGGCTAAGTGCCAAGCTATTGCTTCTCCTTCTCGGTCCGGGTCGGTCGCTAGATAAATAGCTTCTGCTTCTTTGGCCTTTTTCTTTAGGTCGTTGACTATTGATTTCTTCTCTGGGATAATCTCATAAGTCGGCTCATAATTATTCTTGATATTAATAGCGAAACTCTTGGCAGGTAGATCCCTAACATGTCCCTTGGTCGGGAATACTAAATAATCACTACCTAAATATTTTGATATCGTATCTTTCTTACCTGGTCCTTCTATAAATACTAATTTCATTCTTTCTCCTTACGACATTATATAACTATTATTAGCAAGTTTTGTGATAGTACCAGCCATCTCTAATTCTATTAAAATAGTATTGAGATCCTTAGCAGCTATGTGCGTATGATCCAAAATTTGCTGAAATGTTTTTTTCTCAGTCATGATATAATCTAATACAAGTTGAACATTCATGTCAAGTTGAACGCCGGTATTTTTTGGATTTTTTTCAGTATTTATGTGAAATGCTTCAAATATATCATCTGGACTAAGTGTAATACTGCCCACGTATTGTTTGATTAGTTTATTACAGCCACGAGATGCCTCACTATTGATTTTGCCAGGGATAACAAAAATCTCACGATTGTATTCAATCGCGTAATTCACAGTATGTAATGTACCGCTCTGTTCGCTTGCCTCTGGAACTAATATACCTTTTGACAAGCCCGCTATAATCCTATTCCTACTTGGAAATAGATATGCATGAGGTATAGTGTCTGGATTATTCTCAGTAATAAGCAGATTATTCACTAACATTTGATTGGCTAGTTTGTGATTTATCGCAGGGTATATGTGATGAAATCCACCCGCTAATACCGCGATAGTTTTACCCTCTTCTTCGAGTGCGGTCTTATGAGCTATAGTATCTACTCCTACCGCCAACCCTGACACTATAGTAATATTCTCTCTCGCTAAAGCTTTAGCGAATTGTTTAGTAACTACTATTCCATAATCGGTAGGTTTTCGTGTACCAACAATACCAATGCATAATGAATCTAATAATTGTATATTACCTTTGCAGTATAGACAAAGTGGTGGAGAATCGATCTCTCGAAGCATATATGGATATCTTGAGTCAAAATGCGTGATAGTTATTATGTTTTCTTTCTTATAAGCCTGCAACTTTAATTCTAAATATTGATCACTTAGACAAAGTGCGAGTTTATTATATTCTTCTTTGGTAAGTATATCTTTGATCGCGGTATTAGTAAGGAAGGACTTCCTTATATCCTGTCCGCGAGGAATGCTCTCAAGCATTTTCATTTTCTTATTATATGATAGGCATTCGAATAGATCGAGCCATAATATATTCTTATCATCTATTGTCATATTACACCGTGTACTTCTTGTCTAGTAATCTATATTGTATTGCTTCTAATATGTGTGATTTATTGATCTTCTCGTCACCTTCTAGATCTGCTATTGTACGAGCTACTTTTAGTATCCTACTATATGCACGTGCTGAGAGATTTAGTTTTTTGAAGGCAACTTCTAGAATATCCGCACATTCTTTGTCTAAGGAACAATGTTCTTTATACTCTTTCTCATTCATCTTAGAATTAGAGTATATTCCGCTATCTTTGAATCTATTTAGTTGAATCTCGCGCGCACGATTCACTCTCTTCTTGATATCTTTACTAGGCTCTTCTAGTTCGTATTGTGTTAGTTCATTATAGGTAATAGCATCAACTTCAATATGTAGATCGATTCTATCCAACAATGGTCCACTAATTTTAGATAAATATTTATGAATAGCAGCTGGAGAACATTTACACTCATGTGTAGTGCTACCATAATAACCACATGGACATGGATTCATACTAGCTACTAATATGAAATTGGCTGGATAATTGATAGTGGCAGAATTTCTAGCAACTGTAATAAAACCATCTTCCATAGGTTGACGAAGTGTCTCGATGGTATTACGAGCATACTCTGGCATCTCATCTAAGAATAAGACTCCATTGTGCGCCATGCTAATCTCTCCCGGCTTAGCCTTCATTCCGCCACCTGCTAATGCTATGAGAGTAGCAGTATGGTGTGGACTACGGAATGGACGCTCTACCACTATACCTTTCCTTGGATCTAATATTCCAGCCACACTATGTATCTTAGTAACCTCTAGACTCTCATCAAATGTGAGATCTGGCAGAATAGACGGAAAACATTTAGCAAGCATAGTTTTACCTGCTCCTGGTGGTCCTATCAGTAATATATTATGCCCACCTGCAGCTGCGATCTCCATAGCGCGCTTAGCACTAGCTTGACCTTTCACATACTTAAAGTCATGCTTAAAGTCATGCTCTCGTAGTGCAGACTCAAAAGTAGTAGCATCATTTCTCTCTATTGTTTCTTCACCTTTTAGGAATGATACTACTTGACGAAGGGTCTTGGCTGGATATACATCTATCTGATCTATAAATGATGCCTCCATAGCATTCGCCTCTGGAATAATGAATTTATTGTATCCCATTTGTTTAGCATTGATAAGCATTGGTAGTATTCCATTGAGTTTTCTAATCTCTCCGTCTAGACTAAGTTCGCCTAGAATTACATACCCATCTAATGAGTTATTCGACAATATATCTTGTGTAACTAATATTCCCAGGGCGATCGCTAGATCGTACATACTGCCTTCCTTCTTAGTATCCGCAGGAGCTAGATTGATAATTACTTTATTAATAGGATAGTTGAATGTACTATTCTTAATAGCTGACTTTACTCTTGCCTTACTCTCCTTAATAGCAGTATCTGCGAGTCCTACCACATCGTAACCAGGTAGACCAGCATTCATGTCTATCTCAATCTCCACTGGATATCCTGTGATACCCACCAAACCAAATGATAATACTTTAGCTAACATATATAACCTCTTGATTTCAATATATAATAATTACCAAAATCTGTCAAGTATTTATCAAACATTTGTTCGATAAAATTCTATTACTCCATTTTATCAATTAAAAAAGTATCCTTAAGGATACTTCAATTATTTTTTAATATCATAATATATTGATGACAACTCTCTAGCATTGAACAATACAGGTACTGGATATAGCGGATTCGCTTCTTTTGCAGCAGTCTTAGCGAGAGATCTTACGTCTTCTATTTTGATAACATCAATTTTATTTGGAATATTCATTGATTCGTTGAGATGTTCAATCGCTTTCATGAATTTATATACACCTTCTTCTATAGTGGTATTCTCATCATATAGTCCAGCATGTAAACCTAATTTATATAATTTCTTGTGTATTCTCTTGCCATAAGCCCTTAATACATAAGGTAAAATTATCGCATTCGCTAATGCGTGTGGCATATTATATTTACCACCTAGACTATGTGAGATAGCATGCACATATCCAACATAAGACTTTGAGAATGCTACTCCTGCGTAAAAAGATGCCTTCAATAGATTCTCTCTTGCCTCAATATTATTACCATCATTATATGCTAATAAAATATTATTAAGTATCAGACTCACCGCATCTTTCGCTTTCTTACGAGTCTCTTTAGTAGTACTACGTCCAATATATGCTTCTATAGCATGAGTGAGTGCGTCCATTCCTGTAGTAGCTGTAATATGTGGAGGCAAACCTATAGTAAGATTTGGATTGAGCATAGCATATTGTGGTATTAGGTCGAAATCGTTGATGACATACTTATGCCTTGTTTCTCCATCTGTAATGACAGCAGATAGAGATGTCTCACTACCTGTACCAGCCGTCGTAGGAACAGCAAATAGTAATGGTATTTTTTTAGACACTTTTAGTAATCCTTTCATCTGGCGAAGAGTCTTCTTTGGATTGGCTATCCTAGCGCCTAATGCCTTAGCACAATCAATAGGAGATCCTCCACCAAATGCTATAATTGCCTCACAACAATTAGCATTATATATCTTCACGCAGTCTTCTACATTTAGTGTATTTGGATTAGGTATTACACCATCAAATGTAGTAACCTTAATCTCTGCTCTATCCAATTCATGCAATAGATCAGAGGTCAATCCAAGTCCATGCACACCCTTATCTGTAACTAACATTACTCTAGAAATACTCTTCTCTTTTAATACCGATATTAGATTCTTCTCGTCTGCCAAAATCTTCGGCTCGCGGTATGGTAGCATAGGCAACATGATACGAAATAATCCTTGATATATCCTGCAATATATTTTACTAAAAATATTCATTATTTCCCTCTATGTATATACTACTAAAATTATTACAAACAAGTCAAGAAAAAAGACTGAAATATTTCAGTCTTATTTTTATAATGTCTTATTATCTATCTCAGAACGGATCAAATTCATAAATTCATCGAATGACATAGATACTGTATCTTTGCTACCACGTTTACGCACTGCAACAGATCCTTCAGTCATTTCTTTATCTCCTAATACTAAGATATATGGAGATTTTTCAAGCACTGCATTACGAATTTTCTTGCCTACTGATTCATTGTCTAGATCTACCTCTACTCTAATGCCTGCAGCACTCATCTTACGCTCTATCTCTCTAGCGTAATCGTTATTATTCTCACTAACAGTGATGATCTTAGCCTGAGTAGGACTTAGCCATACAGGGAATGCCCCTGCGTATTTCTCGATTAAGTACGCCAATGTTCTCTCGTAGCAACCGATACTAGTTCTATGGATAATGTATGGATTCTTCTTCATACCATCACGATCAGTGTATTCCATACCGAATTTCTCAGCTAGAAGTTGATCTATTTGGATAGTGATTAGGGTGTCTTCTTTACCCCACACATTCTTGATTTGAATGTCTAATTTTGGTCCATAGAAAGCTGCTTCGCCAACACCTACCTTGTATGGTATCTCTAGATTATCTAGGATCTTCTTCATTGTGTCCTGAGCCTCATTCCATTGTTCGTCTGTACCGATATACTTAGATCTATTCTCAGGATCCCATTGAGAGAATCTGTATGATGCATCTTCATATAGTCCTAGAGTCTTGAGCATATATATCGCCAATTCTAGACAACCCTTGAACTCTTGCTCTAACTGCTCTGGAGTACACATTAAGTGTCCTTCTGAGATAGTGAACTGACGTACACGTATTAGTCCATGCATCTCTCCGCTCTCTTCGTTTCTAAATAAAGTCGAAGTTTCGTTGTAACGCAATGGAAGATCCTTATATGATCTCGCTTGATTTAGATATGCTTGGTATTGGAATGGACAAGTCATTGGACGCAGCGCGAATACTTCTTTGTCCTTATTTTCATCACCTAATACGAACATTCCATCTTTGTAGTGATCCCAGTGTCCAGAGATCTTGTATAGGTCGCTCTTAGCCATGAATGGAGTCTTAGTTAATAACCAACCACGCTTCTGCTCTTCGTCTTCTACGAAACGTTGTAATAATTGGATAATTCTAGCACCCTTAGGTAGCATGATAGGAAGTCCTTGACCAATATAGTCAACAGTAGTGAATAATCCTAACTCTCTACCGAGTTTGTTATGATCACGCTTTAGAGCTTCTTCCATTTGGTTGATATAAGCCTTGAGGTCGTCCTTATTAATGAATCCATAAACATAGATACGAGTGAGCATCTTGTTCTTCTCACTACCACGCCAATACGCACCACTAGCACGATTGATCTTGAAGCTAAATCCACGAAGATACTTAGTATTCTCTACGTGCGGTCCACGACATAGGTCGATAAAGTCCTCGCCAGTCTTGTACATAGTGATGAGTTCGCCTTCTGGTAGATCGTTGATTAGTTCTACTTTGTATGGCTCGTCCTTGAATATCTCCAATGCTTCCTCACGACTGATCTCAATGCGAGTGAAGTCTTCATTACGAGCAATTACTTCTTTCATCTTCTCTTCGATTTTAGTAAAATCATCTGCTCCAATATTAAGGTTATCAAAGTCGTAATAAAAACCATTGTCAATAGCAGGTCCTATTGCTAATTTTGCCTCTGGGTATAATTCTTTGATCGACTTAGCCAAAATATGACTCATGCTATGACGATACATAGTTTGTTTTTCATTAAATTCTATTAATTCTTGTTCTTCCATATTTATTCTCCTTTATCTTCTTTTATCTTCTTTAGGGCTTTTGCTAATTGGTCTGGGCATGAGGTTGACTTGAATCCGCAGGTCAATCCATCTAATCTAGCAATAACATCGTCAATCTTCATACCTATTACTAATTTACCAATTCCCTTTAGATTACCATTACAGCCACCTAAGAATGATACGTTAGTGATGATATCGCCATCTAGGTCGATCACGATCTGCTGACTGCAGGTGCCCTGTGTCTTGTATGTGTATTGCATCTTGTTCTCCTTCGTATTGTAATAGAAAAAATCCCTCATGCCTAACGCACAAGGGACGATAATTACCGCGGTTCCACCCTAATTGATACCAAAAAGTATCCACTTATTTTGCGAGAATTCACTCGGGTTGATCTAATTGGTAGTTTCGTCTATAAGTATATTGTGTCAATCTCAGCCGGCAGACACTCTCTGTAAATAGGGACCTATAACCTACTTGTCCAATCAATAATCTATTACACTGATAATATTTTAGCACTGAAAATCTAATATGTCAATGAAAAATAAAAATTTTTATAAAAAATCTCACCGCTTGGTGAGA
>JBKSNA010000024.1:0-13327 GCA_046882085.1 Clostridia bacterium | reverse complement strand
TTATAATAATTTTTTAATTCTTATTAAAAATATTATGTTTTTTATTAAAAATAATGTATTTTTTATCTTTTTTAATTATTTTTATTTATTTTTTATTAAACATCATCAGCACTTGGCTTGGATATTTTTTCTTTATTTTGTACCACCACACACTCAGTTGTGAGTAATGTAGACGCCACACTAGACGCACACTCTAACGCCGATCTAGTAACCTTAAGCGGATCAATAATACCACGATCAAACATATCACAATACTCATCTAAATAAGCATCATAACCATAACAATAATTTTCATTAGACACAATAGTTTGTACCACCACACCATCATCTACTCCTGCATTTTTAGCGATCTGACGAATCGGAGACTCTAATGCTTTGGACAAAATCTGTGCTCCTAATTTTTCGTCGCCAGATAGAGTATCGATATATTTATCCAGCTCTTTCTTAGCTCGAAGTAGAGCTACGCCTCCACCAACAATTACACCTTCTTCAATAGCCGCCTGAGTAGCATTGAGAGCATCTTCTATTCTCATCTTTTTTTCTCGCATTTCTACTTCAGATATTGCTCCTACTTTGATAACCGCAATACCACCATTGAGCTGAGAAATTCGTTGCAATATCGTAGTGCGATCAAATTCCGCAGTAGTAGTCTTGAGAAGTTCCCTAAGTTCTGCTACACGAGTTTTGATCTTTTCCTCATCTCCCTTAGCTCCAACTATTGTGGTATTATCTTTATCTGCTTTGATTTTTTCTGCTCTACCTAGATCTGCCAACTCTACATCTTTTAGAGAACTATACACATCGGTAGAGAAATACTTACCACCCACCGCTAAAGCAATGTCGTCTAACACTTTCTTTCTTCGATCTCCGAAATATGGAGTTTTTATCGCCACGCAATTAAATATCTTTCGCATATTATTGATAACTAAAGTAGTCAGTGCATCACCATCAATATCTTCTGCAACGATAAACAAACTACCACCAACGTTTGCCACCTTTTCAATGATAGGTAAGATATCATTAATGTTACTAATTTTCTTATCTGTAATTAATATGTAAGGATTGTCTAATTCGGCTATTAATTTATTCTGATCAGCACACATATATGGACTTACGTATCCACGATTGATTTTTAGGCCTTCGACGACGCTCATTGTTGTTACTGTATTATTGCCTTCTTCTATAGTAATCACACCATCTAAGCCAACTTCATCAAATGCTCTAGCTATCACTTCACCGGTATCTGCACTTCCTGATGAAATGCTTGCTATTTGCAATATTGCTAAATTATCTTTTACTTGACGAGAATTAGACCTAATATCTTGTATCACTTTTTCTGTTGCTTTCTTAATACCCGTACGAATCAATATAGGATTCGCTCCTGTAGTGATCAATTTTAGCCCTTCGCTAAAAATTCTCTCAGCTAGTAGAGTCGCTGTTGTAGTACCATCTCCTGCAATATCATTTGTTTTTATACACGCACCTTTTAGTATCTGCGCACCAGCATCTTCAATCTCATTCTCTAAGTGAATTTCTTTTGCTATCGTTACACCATCATTGGTAATGATCGGCTCCTGTCTAATATGGTCTACTACCACATTTCTACCCTTAGGACCGAGAGTGATTTTTACTGCTCCAGCAAGAGTCTCTACGCCCTTAAGCAGACCTGCTCTAGCATCGTCTCCCATCTTAATAATCTTCTCTATCATTCAAACACTCCTACGATATCTATTTGTCTCATGACAATATATGTTTTTTCTTCTAATTTAACATCTGTTCCTGCGTACCTATTATAGAGTACTTTATCACCTACTGACACCTTCATTCCTTGCTTGTCTGAGTCGATGTTTTCACCATCTCCAACAGCCACGACTAAGCCTATCTGCGGACGCTCTTGAGATGTTTCTGGCAATACTATTCCATGTACAATATTTTCTTCTCTTATCGGCTCAATAATCACACGATCAAATAATGGTCTAATATTCATGTTACCTCCTTTACACATTATATCCACCGAATACAAAAATTTAACCCAAACCTGTCAAAATATGAAAAATTTTTAAAATTTTATTAAAATTCACTATTTTATCGATGAAATATTGTCGTTTTTGATTAATTTTTTATGAAATTTTATATTTATCTATATAATCATAAATCAAATAAACCCCTAATAGAATAGGTATGACTAAATACACATTCAATGAAAAGAACTATAAAAAAAGAACAAAAAAGCGAAATCTATCTTTTGTTGTAATAATCTTTTTTATTATCACACTCTCAATTATTTCGTTCTTTATTGCTCCAAAATATACTAATGTTGATCGATTTTATTTTGTTGAAATTGATTCGTTTTTAACCTACTCTGACGCATCAAAATTGGCCACAAAAATCCAGCAACAATCTGGCGCTGGATACATTTATTACGATGAAAAATATCGTGTATTAGCATCATTTTATCTTACCGAAAAAGAAGCAGAATCTGTAATAAAAAATATATCATCAGACTACTCTCATTCAAGAGTATACACACTTGATATTCATCGATTTAGTTCACTCAATAATCTTAGTAAAAAACAAAATGAAATCATCATATCTATTAGCGATCTACTACTCAATACAATTCAACGATTGTCAGAATTGAGTGTAGCCTTTGACACCAATTCAAAATCATTAGATTCTATACTATTAGAGATAAATACACTACGAACATCATTCGACTCTGTCCGCTCTAAATTCTTATCTCTATTCCACCAAGACTCAACATATAATGCCAATAAAGTAGACCTACAAGAAATCGCTAATTCACTTGAACGCATTTCTAAATCCAACAATTCACAATTCGGTCAAACCATCAAATTTGAAACCATCAATATTATCATCAACTATTCTTCATTCTTATCCTTTTGATTTTTTGATTTTTTCATTTCAATTATTTGCCATATACCCAATCCTATTAGAAATATCGCAAATAATTTTTTCAATACCACATTAGATACATTATTAGCGACCAAGGCTCCACCAAGACTAAACAAACTACCCACTACTGCCAAAAGCCAAGTACTCTTAAATGCTACTAAATGGTTTTTGATATGAATAAAGAGTGCTACCAAAGACATTGGTAAGAATGCAATAAGATTCACACCTTGCGCTGATAATTGTGGATAACTCAAAAATATTGTAAGCAAAGGAATGGTGAGTGTTCCACCACCCATACCCATTCCTCCTACAATTCCTCCCAATACTCCTACTACAATTTCCCAAAACACCATATTCTACCTACCAAATCAACATTCCTACTCCACCAAGTAGCATAAAAAATATAAATATTCCTTTCACTGCATTATTATTTAACCGATTCAACAACTTCGCACCTGCGACTCCGCCTGCTACTATACCTAATATAACCGGCCACCCGGTAGCGAAATCGATCGAATTAAAACACAGATATACAATAGTACTAACAATGCTAATAGGCAGTATCACAAATAGTGCGGTAGCTTGAGCTTTTTTCTGCTCTAAACCAAATAATTTATTTAGCAATGGTACTACGATCATACCTCCGCCGCCACCGAAAAAGCCATTGATCACACCGATCATCGCTCCGAACAAAAGAATCTGCCACTTTTTCACTTTTTTCATACGAATATTATGTGTTTTTTGACCTAATAATATTTGCCAAAAGTGAATTTTTGTGTTATAATGAGTTAGATTTTTAGCAATAATCAACAAAGAGGTTACAATGAACAATACAAGAATCAAATCAATCAACAAGACATTATGCTATATATTGGCATTTTTGTTGGCATCTATAGGATGCATTTCATTGCTGAACATCTTCCGTCCTAGTATGTACACATATGCTGCGACTAGTACTGAAGGCATGAAAGAACTCAGCATTACTAACGGCAAATTCGATAAGAATCCAAAATCTACTTATCCATTTAGCCCAGATAGTTTCGACGATTATATCTATAATACTGAAGTAAATAATTTCACACCTAATGTTACATCTGGTGTAATCAATCTAAAAGATCTAGATGACGAAGACTTCAGAGACAAGTTATCAGACGTCCCTGTTAATCAAGACAACTATGTGCTAATGATAGATAGCGAGAATTACGATACTCTCTCTTATAGCACTACCAATTTTGGTTATAGGACATCTTCTTCTAACAAGATCAGTCTAGAAGCTGGTAAGTATTATATGGTATCTGTATATGCTTATACTCTACAAAACAGTGGTATAGCTAGCATCTACTTATATAATGGCAACGAGGTATTGGCTCAGCACAAAAAAGTGTCTTCTCCTAATAGATGGACTCCTTACTATTTCATGGTAAAGACTAACGATAACGAGAGCCTTGATTTAAGTTTAGGTATGTATCTAGATGGCGCTGGCACAGTGCTTTATGATAATATATCTTGCCACGAATTGAATGCTAATCTATTCAACGACAAGGCAATGCAATCAAATACTACTATTGTAGACAAGGTAGATAATATAGTATCTCGTTATACTATTACTGCAGGCAATAAACTTACTAATAATTACGACAACTCTGATTTTACAGGAATTACTCAAATTGATTTTGTAAATGGTAAAAATAGTATCGAATACACTACCGGACTAACAACTAACAACAATATTAGCGATGGTGATAACAAGACAGCTTTGGCAATTACCAATATCAAAGAAACTTTCGTTAAGTACTCTACCGAAGATGATTTCTTACGATTCGAGAGTGCTAATGTATATAAGGTAACTGTTAGAGCGAGAGTAGACGGATATAATGGAACATTCAATGGTAAGGCTACTCTTCAATTAATTCAAACTAATGACGATGGAGACAACGATAGCGAAGTATTATCTATTACTTCTAAGACTAGTTCTGAAGTTAATAATAACTTTGTAGATTACACATTCTTTATCAATAGCCACCCTACTCAAGATAGTACCTATAAATTAGTATTCGGTTTGGGCGATAGTGAGACTCTTACTAAAGGTACATTCTACTTATCTAGTGTTACTGTAAGCAAAACTAATTATGATGCATTCTCTAAAGCAGATAAGAATAAAATCGATTTAGCAACAGACCTAATATACTCAGATAGCGAAATCATGTTAGACAATGGTACTTTTGATGGATTCAAAATCAACGACTACAACAATCCATTCCCTGCTGCCCCTATTGATTGGAGCGTAGGATTAGGCGAGCATACTCAATATTATGGTGTAGTAAATAATAGTAATAGTAGTCTATTCTCTACTCTAGGCATTAATAAACCATTAAATAATTTTGATAATGAAAACGTACTATTAATGTATAACACTACAAACGATACTCTATCTTATACTAGCGAGAGCAAATCAATTACTGCTGATAGTTATCACAAATATCAACTAAGCGTGAAGAGTATCAATGCTCCTATTAAATTATCTCTAGTAGCCACTAAAGATTCTAATACAATAGAATTATCTAGCATACTCGTAAATAGTGTGTCATGGCAAGATATTACATTGTTCATTCATGGCGGACATGAAGATATGAACGTATCTCTTAAAGCAGAACTTACTACTACAAATGGTGCAGGATACGCATATATCGACAATGCTAAATTTGATTACCCTGACACTGCTAAATCAATCAAAGATCAATTCACTACAGCAACTAATACTGAAACAACAATCATTGCAGACCTTTCTAACATATTGTATACTAACCACACTACCCCTTGGAGTGAAACATCTTACTTCACAGGTAGCGGTAGTCAGAATACACTATTCGGTATTATCCCTATGAATAATTCTGATGAATCTTTGACTAATAATGTAGTAACTGCTGAAGACTTAACAAACTTCAAGAAAGCAAGTAACAACGTGCTAGGTGTAAGACTAAATAATGGTTATTACACCATCAATTCTAATCTTGGATACAAGATGGAGAGCGCTGATGACAAATTCTATGCAATCAATGTATCAGTATTCACTAAAGAACTAGTTTGCGATACCCTATCAGAAGAAGAAATATTGAAGGCTGTTGGTATCAAGTTGTCTAACTTTGATGAGACATTTACAGAGATTACTTCTAATGGAGATTGGACTAAGTACACCTTCTATATTGATCCTAGCGAAGCTACTACTACCAATATAACATTCACTATTGGTAGTGAAGATCAATTAGTTAGTGGTACAGTATTCTTCTCTAATATCGAATTCAAACCTCTTACTAGTGAAGAATTTAATAGCAACGCTATTGAATCTGACTATGTGAAGGTATTGAAGAACGTAGTAGAACCTACAGATGATGAGAATACTGACTCAGATAATACTACTGATAGCAATTCTAATTGGATATACTATATTCCTTCTATCTTATTCGCTGTAGCTATCGTAATTGCAATTGTCGGTGTATTAGCTCGTAAGATCAAGTGGAAGAAACCTACTAAGAAATCTAAGAATAGTTACGACAGAAATACTACTGTATCTAAACAAGTATTAATGAGACGTGCTACTACTCTTCGTGAGAATAAATTAATGGAACTAAACAAAGATCTATCTACTCTTACTGAAGAAAGAAGCAAGTATGAAACTGAATACAAACAAAGTCTAACTAAACTAAGAGAGATGAAGATCAAACGTGCTAATCCTAGTGAAATATCTAAACTTGAAAAAGAAATGAAGAAATCTCAAAAATTGTCAGCTAATATCGGTAATACAATCAATAATCTAGAAGCAGAACTTGAATATACTAAGAGTGAAGCTTATATCAATTCATTGATGAAGAAATTAGCTCACGAAGGCAATGCTTCAGAAGAGAAATAAATATATTTGTTAGCTCAATAAACTAAAAAAAATCCATGTTAGTTATGGATTTTTTTATATATCTTCAACATCTGTCCGATATAGAGTTTATCGATAGATAAATTATTATTTTCTCTTATCGATTGAATGTCGACATTGTAATGTTTGGCAATGTCCATCAGAGTTTCCATTGGTTTTACATAATGTGTTATATAATCATTCACCTTAATCTTCACCCATTCTCCTGCATATAGCGGGATATTTGGATTATTTCTTGTGATATTATTTTTATCTGTATTAAATCTAATTTCCAAATCATGTATGTTATCAATAGGCCTTATTCTATAATAAAATTCTCTCGAAATCTTCATAGTTATTTATATTCTTTAGATCAACATTCTTGCTACCATTTGTCATATTGTGTTGATTTTGTTTATATATTAGGACAAGTATGAAATCAATTTTTAAAGCGGTAGCATTGGTTACAATATTCTCTGTTATAACTAGAACTTTAGGCTTCTTTTTTCGCATTTATTTGTCTAGAAAACTAGGAGCTGAAGGCTTAGGACTTTATCAAATGGCGACATCTGTATTAGCCATTTTCATGACATTAATATCAAGCGGATTGCCACTCACCACCGCGAAGATGGTGTCTAGATATGAGACTAATAATGAACCAATCAAGCGGGACAAGGTAGTATCTTCAGGCTTGATCATTGCCCTAATTCTATCCGTAGCCAGCTCTACTATAATCTTTTTATTAAAAAACATTTGGGGAATCGTATTGACTGATAGTCGCGCAGTAGAAATCATGATCATACTAATACCATCATTGATATTTAGTGCCATCTATGCTATCTTGCGTGGTGCTTTATGGGGGCAAAATGATTACTTCAACTGCGGACTAACCGAACTAATCGAACAAATTATACGATTTGTGCTTACAGTCATTATGCTATCAAATATCACCGATCAATTCGTAGCCACTAAATACACAGCCATTGCTTTTAATATCACGTGTCTAGTGTCTGCTATGATTACCCTGTTTATTTATCTAAAACGTAGTAAATTCAATTTCAAAATCGGTGAATATCGCAATATAATGAAAAGTGCTACCCCTATTACTGGAGTGAGAATAGCGAACTCTTTAGTACAACCACTCACAACCTTAATTATTCCATCAATGCTAATCTTGTCTGGTTATAGTTCTAGCGAAGCGGTATCTAGTTTTGGTGTAATAATGGGTATGACTTTCCCTATGTTATTCGTGCCAATGGCGGTGATTGGAAGTATTAGTATGGTTTTGATCCCTTCAATCACTTCAATGATGGCAAAAAATGACTTCAATTCAATCTCTCAAAACGTGAGCAAGTCGATAGAAGTATCAATGTTCATTAGTATGTTATTCGTACCGCTTTATCTATCAGTCGGAGACCTTATTGGTTTAGTATTGTACAACAATCAAATGTCAGGCATACTTCTTCAACTAGCCTCAGTATGCGTACTCCCTATCACCCTATGTAATCTAACCGGCAGCATTCTTAATGCTCTTAATCTCGAAATTAAATCTTTCCTAAACTACATAATAGGATCTATTACATTATTCATATCGCTCATTGCTCTCACACCGATCATTGGCATCAACTCAATCATTGTATCCTTCTTCTTGTCGATGACAGTAATCTCACTACTTAATATCTATAAAATACAAAAAGCTGTCCCAGGGATCAAAATCAACATTATATCATTATCAATAAAATACACTTTGATCATATTGCCTACAAGTTTACTTGGTAATTTAATATCTAATATTATGCAAAATATTTTTACTAGTTTTTTCTCAGCATTAATTGGTGGCGGAATTAGTATTTTATTCACAATTTTATTATGTCAAATATTTAATATTTATAGTCTAAAAGAATTTATTGAAATATTCTTAAAACGAAAAAAGAAAAAATTATCATAAATGAATAAAAACATATACAATGAACATAATTATTTTATGTTTATTGTTTTTTTAAGAGTATTAATTATATATATCGCGGTGCTTGTATTCTTGCGATTAATGGGCAAACGTCAAATAGGCGAAATGCAACCCTATGAAGTGGTTATCACACTCATTATTGCAGATCTCGCAACACTCCCTATGAGTGATACAAATATCCCTTTATTGAATGGAATACTGCCACTTGCAATCCTAGTGCTTATTCATTATGGTATTACTTTATTAGTGAAAAAAAATATCAAAATCCGACGTATTTTAAGCGGAACACCTATGATAGTAATTAGTCCAAAAGGCATTGAATATGGCGCTTTAAAGAGCCTAAATATGTGTATAGACGATTTACTAGAAATGATTAGACAAGGTGGATATTATAGTTTCGATCAAGTGCTATATGCAATAATAGAAACTAATGGTAAAATGAGCATAGTCCCTACTAGTGATAATGCTCCTGCCACAGCGAAAGATATTAATGTAAATAACCCACCTGCGAAATTACCACAAGTAATAATATCTGATGGAAAAATAATTAAAAATAAATTAAAAATATTAAAATTAGATAATAAAAAATTAAATATTATATTAAATTATCTAAAAATAAAAAATATTAAAGAAATAATAATTCTTTCTATTGATAATGATGGTAAAACATATTTTCAAAAAAAGAACGCAGACTATATAATAATAGATAATATTTTTAAGGAAGTTAAATTATGAAATTATGGATTGCTATTTTGATATTGCTTCTCGCTGTCAGCGGACTTTGCATCGTAGACGGCGTACATACTACCAAAGTATTTAATAAACTTGAACGCGACAGCAAAGAAATATATGAGACACTTATTCATACCGAGATCACAGACACACAGATCTCTAATAAGATATGGGACCTAAATGAATATTGGACAGAAAAAATGGACATGCTATGCATATCCATTAGTAGAAAAGATCTTCAACCTGTGTCTGATTATCTTCAATATCTATGTGCGAGTACTATCAACGCCAGCCAAGAAGACGCTATCACTTATTCTAGATTATTGAACTATAACATCATCGGACTAAAACAATGTACAGGATTAAATATGTTAAATCTATTATAACAACGTTATAAAACTAATAACTGCAACTGTTGCCACGATCAGTAAAATAGCCAACTGCGTGAACAAATCACTAGATTTGGTGTCAAACAAAACTTTTTCTTTAGGTTGCACACCCTCTCTTTCAATGAAGTCAATCAACTCTTCTCCAATGATTGCTACTTCATTGATTTTTTTCTTATTCGATATTCCTTTTCTTATTGCCTGCGCGCGAAGTACTTTGATCTTCATTTTTTGGCGAGATCTCACATCTTCTACAGTCGCATCATACGGCAAATCTAAAAAATGATAACACCTCTTAATATCTTTCGGCATATTTCCCCCTATTATAACATTTTCTTTAGATACATTCCTGTGAAACTTTTTGGTTCTTTACATACCTCTTCTGGAGTACCGACAGCCACAATTTTACCGCCACCATCTCCGCCTTCTGGTCCCATGTCTATTATATAATCGGCAGTCTTCACTATATCTAAATTATGCTCAATCACTACTACTGTATTACCTTTACCTACAAGACGTTGTAGAATGTCTACCAATTTCTTCACATCATAAGAATGCAATCCTGTAGTAGGCTCATCTAAAATGTATACTGTATTACCCGTATCTCTACGAGTAAGTTCTGTAGCAAGTTTTAATCTCTGTGCTTCTCCACCTGATAACGTAGTCGCGCTCTGTCCTAATTTAACATATCCAAGACCAACATCTACTAAAGTCTGTAGAATATTTCGTATCTGCGGTATATTATCAAAGAATACATATGCTTCATCAATAGTCATCTCTAATACATCATAGATTGATTTACCCTTGTACTTCACATCAAGTACTTCTCTATTATATCTCCTGCCACCACACACCTCGCATGGCACAAATACGTCTGCCATGAAGTACATTCTTAATTTCTTCACGCCATCTCCAGCGCATGCTTCGCATCTACCACCTGCTACATTAAAACTAAATTTACCTAATTCAAAACCTTTTTCTTTGGCGCTTGGAGTGCTCGCGAATAATTCTCTAATCTTAGTGAATACTCCAGAATAAGTCGCAGGATTACTTCTTGGTGTTCTACCTATCGGTGTCTGATCGATCTGAATAACTTTATCAATCTCTTCTATACCTAAAATATCATAAATATTCTTATCTTTATCTCTACGATTGAGATGATTAAATAATGCCTGATAGAAAATATCATTGACTAAAGTTGATTTTCCACTACCGCTCACACCTGTAATGCAAGTCATCACACCCTTAGGAATAGCTACATCGAGATCTTCAATGTTGTGCTCTCTACAGCCCAACAATCTAATATATCCCTTCTCTAACAATCTACGCTCTTTTGGGACTTCGATCTTCATCTCTCCTGACAAGAACTTGCCTGTAACAGAATCCGGACTATTCATTAGATCCTGTATAGAACCTTGCGCCACGATCTGACCACCATTGACACCTGCTTTTGGTCCAATATCAACTAAATAGTCCGCTTGCCTAATAGTGTCTTCATCATGCTCTACCACTATTAGAGTATTGCCTAAATCTCGTAAATTCTTTAGCGTATCAATTAGTTTATCATTATCTCTTTGATGCAAACCTATGCTTGGCTCATCGAGAATATACAATACTCCGCTAAGTCCACTACCTATTTGCGTAGCCAACCTAATACGCTGAGATTCTCCACCTGACAATGTACCAGCGCGTCTAGACAGAGTCAGATAAGTAAGTCCTACATTGATCAAGAAGGATAATCTAGCAGTAATTTCATTTAAGATACTCTCGGCTATTAACTTCTCATTATTTGTCAATTCTAGATTCTTAATGAATCCAAAAAGTTTACTTATCGACATATCCGCACACTCTGCGATATTCAGTCCATTTATTTTGATAGACAAGGCACTAGGATTTAATCTCTTGCCCAAACATTCAGGACAAGTATCTTCACTCATTAATTTGTATATTTCTTCCTTCACATATTCGCTTTGAGACTCTTGAAATCTTCTAAGAAGATCAGGAATAATGCCCATGAATAAAGCATTCGATTGTATACAATACTGATGTAGATTAGATGCTTTTTGTTCTGGATCCCCATTCTCTCCATTTATTAAAATTTCCCTTGCCTCTTTCGGAATCTTATAATATGGAGTATCTAGCGTAAACCCATGATTTTTTGCTAATTTATTCAATGCTTTTTTAGTAATCCCTGTCGCATCAATATTGAATCCCATTACAGACAATGCACCTTCATTGATGGATAATCTATCGTTTTTTACTATTGCACTTTCGCCAATTTTTACCACATAACCTAGACCACCACATTTATGACATGCACCGTTTTGATTATTAAAACTAAACAACGCCGGCTCAATATCTGGTATAGATATACCACAATCTACACAACTAAACTTAACACTATATAATTTATTCTCTTTGCCATTACCTACCATTACTAATCCATCAGCCATCTGTAAACATTTATCTATTGATTCAGTAAGTCTAGAATTGATGCCTTCTTTTTTGACCAATCTATCTACTACCACATAAATGTCGTGTCGCTTATTCTTATCGAGATTAATAGCATCATCAAGAGAATATACTACACCATCGATCATCACACGTACGAATCCATCTTTTCTAAGTGCTGAGATCGTCTTCTCATGAGTACCCTTCTGCGCGCGAATGATTGGCGCCATTATTAGTAGTTTTGCATTATCTTCTACTTCTAAGACTTTGTCTACTATTTGATCTAGAGTCTGCACAGTAATTGGCTTGTTACAATGCGGACAATAAGGCTTACCTATGCGTGCAAACAACAATCTCATATAGTCATATATCTCTGTAATAGTACCTACTGTAGATCTTGGATTATTGTTAGTACTTTTTTGATCAATCGATATGGCAGGACTCAATCCATCGATACTCTCTACGTCAGGTTTATTCATCTGACCTAAGAATTGTCTAGCGTAGCTAGATAGACTCTCCATATATCTACGCTGACCTTCTGCGAATATGGTATCAAAAGCAAGAGTGGACTTACCACAGCCACTCACACCAGAAAAAACCACCAACTTATTCTTAGGAATAGTTAAGTCAATATTTTTTAGATTATTTTCCTTCGCACCTTTGATTACAATATTCTCTAACATATCTATCCTTTATTGTGTCCAGATTTTTGATTATTAATAATTGTAACATTAATTATAATTTATTTCAAGTATCTAGTTAGAAAATGTTAAATATTGTGTCGAATTGGCCAAATTTCAGTCCTAGAAATACTATTCGCTTGACTTAAGACTTAGTAAAATATAAACTAAAAATATTGGAGGAATCAATGAAATTAAGATCACAAATTGATGATAAATATAAATGGGATATAGGATTTGGTAGTCCAGAAGATATTGAGAATGCTTTTGCCGACTTTCAATACCTAATAGA
>JBKSNA010000023.1:0-7449 GCA_046882085.1 Clostridia bacterium | reverse complement strand
TTAAAATCAGATAATTTACCATACGATGAATTAGACGATGGTTTAGTAGCGGATATTGAAGCTGTAATATCTAATATTAGAGATATTATAAATAATCAATAAATGAAAATCTAATCTTTATGATTAGATTTTTTATTGATGAGTAAGTAGATCTCTCGCTAAATTTTAAATAATAGTATTTTACGCAAAGATATAAATTTTATAATAAGTCAACCTATTATGATAAATTTATAATATTTTTATTTCGCTTGATTACGTTTTAGAATCACGACAACTTCTACAATAACATAAAAATACAAATAATATTATTTTAAAGATATTTATATACGTATTTCTTCTAGAATGCGCTGAGAACGATTAGAGTAGAAAAAGATAGGCAAATACTCATCTGTAGAATGCTCTCACGCGCATTGGAAAAAATTTAGATGATACTTTACTCATTTGAATTTCAAAATTAATTGTTGATTTCATGCCGTCGTCTAACAAAATTAAAATGATTTAACATTATGCAATAATAAAAATATAATAATGTTATTATAATGAGTAAGTAAATGATATGACGATAGAATAATCATTATAAAATATATCAATATAATGAGATTTAATAAGCAAAGTCAAATAAGCTGATTATTAAATATATAATGCAAAATATGGATTTATTTGCGAAAATAAGCCTATACGGGCTTATTATTTCGCAAAAGAAGTGTTTTGCGCAAAGATAGATATATAACTAAAATCCCCTACTCTTGAATATTTAGATAAGCACTGTGATTGATAATCTTACATTTTTTATTAAATAAAGACAATTCTCTACTCTACTAAAGAGATACTAATATTATCATAAATAAAAAAGCACCCTTATTTTGAGTGCTTAATATTACATTAAAGTTTTAATTGCGTGTGCTAGTCCAATTTTACCATGAGTATAGTTTAAGCAACCTTGCATGAATCCGGCATAAGGTGCTCTCATAGGACCATCACAACTAAGTTCAATACTACTACCCTGATTAAAACTACCACTAGCCATGATGATTTTGTCTTCATAGCCATCCATATCGCCTGCTTCGAGTATTGTATTGCTATCTATAGCGCTAGCCTGTTGAATTGCACGAGTGAAATTGATTAATTTTTCCTTATCATTAAACTCAATACAACATACAATATCCGCTAGTTTATCGTTGATTGTAGGGATTGTATTATACCCTAACTTACCAAGTGCTACGCTAGATAATACAACTAATTTCTTAGCCTGAGCTACTACGTGCGGAGATACAAATAGTCCTTCAAAGAATGCCTTATAGCCTGGTTCGTATGAGCCAATATCTACCCCAAGTGCAGGACTAGTCATCTTATAAGAAATAAGCTCTATTAGTTCGCTCTTTCCCGCTATGTAGCCACCTGTAGGAGCTATACCCCCACCCATGTTTTTAAGTAGAGATCCTATCACTAGATCTGCACCTACATCAGTTGGCTCGAGTTTCTCTGTGAATTCACCATAGCAATTATCAACTACTACGTATACATTACTTCTCTCTCTAATAGCTTTGATTACTCGCTCGATTTGAGCAATATTAAGTGCATTTCTTAGACTATAGCCACGAGAACGCTGTATATACACTATCTTGGGTTGGTATTTCTCTATTGCACACAATATAGCTGGTATATCGAAATCATTGTCTACTAGATCTACTTCAGCATAATGAATATTATAATCCTTTAGTGAACCTACATTCTTACCCTCTACTCCATGGATAATATTCTTTAGAGTATCGTATGGTGCACCCGAAATACAAAGCATAGTGTCGTTAGGTCTTAGTATTCCGAATAGAGATTGACTGATAGCTTCTGTCCCACAAGATATGAGAGCACTGACAAAAGCATCTTCTGTATGGAAAATATCAGCAAAGAGAGCCGATATCTTTTCCTTGCCAATATCGTTATGTCCATATCCCCCACTACCTACAAAGTGATGTGCTTGTATGTCTTGATTATTGAATGCATTGAGTACTTTTAGTTGATTGTAAAACTCAATATCTTCTATCTCTTTAAATTTATCTTGACATTCAGATTCTGCTGAATTAATTAATTCTAATACATTATTATCTATCTTAATCATTTAAAAATTCCTTTATCTTGTTCTCGGCATCAGTTATGGTCATCAGCTCGAGATTTTTTATTGTCTTCATGAAAGTTAACTGACGTTTGCAGTAATTTCTAGTATGTTGTTTTATTAAATCTATGGTGGTATTCTTGTCCACTACTCCATCAAAATAATCGAACCATTCTTTATACCCTATGGAGTTCATAGATTGACAATCTCTAGTCGCTCCATTGGATACAAGCTCCTTTACTTCCTGCTCTAGTCCATCATTCAGCATTATATCAACTCTAGCATTGATCTTCTCATATATTTTCTCACGATCGGCAACAATGCCTACTGCGCATACGTCATAATCGCTTAGGATACTTTCAGTATTCTCTCTATTCTCTCCGAAAGTATCAATCTCTAAATATCTAATCACTCGCTTAAGGTTATTGAAATGTACAGACTTGGCTAAGTCTGGATTTCGATTATTTAACTCTTCCCAAACAGCTAAATTACCATTTTCTTTCGCTAGATTTTGGTAGTATTCTCTAAACTCAATATTAGCACCTGCTCCTCCTAATAAGTAGCCTTCTAAGAGTGCTTTAATGTACAGTCCTGTACCACCAACAATAATAGGTAATTTTCCACGAGAAATTATATCATTTATTGCATTTTGGCAGTCTAAGACGAACTCTCCTACATTGTATGTCGCGTCAAAATCACGAATATCTATCAAGTGATGAGTGATACCTTGTCTAGCATCGATTGGATCTTTGGCACTGCCAATATTGAGTCCGCGATAGATCTGCACACTATCTGCGGAAATAATCTCTCCATTGTATTGTTTTGCTATTTTTACTGCTAGTCCACTCTTGCCACTAGCTGTCATACCTGTAATAATCAATATCTTCATCATACTATTCTCTTAAACCACTTCTCTATCTGCGATCTATTGATAATTGTCACTATTGGTCTACCATGTGGACACAATAATACAGGGTGATTCATATCTAAATTTTTTAGTAATTCCTGTATTTCCATCTCACTTAATTTCATACCTGATTTGACACTACTCTTGCAAGCTTTTTGCATCAAATAATGCTTAATCTCATTATTCATACTTGGCTTTAGATTCTTCATATCGTGCAATAGATCGTCAATAAAATTCTTTAGATTAATGTCTTTTAATTGCATTGGCACTGCGCTAATTATGATCTTGCTATCACCGAATGAATCAATATCAAATCCTAGATCGGACAATTCTCCTTTTAATGACAATATGAAATCTAATTCTTGAAGAGATACAGTTTGAGCATATGGTACTAATAGATCTTGAACGACAATATCCCTATTCTCCACCATGCGAGTAAATTTATCATAATTGAGACGCTCATGCCCTGCATGAAAGTCGAGTAGAATCATCTTATCATCTCTTTCTAGTATAATAAATTCATTGAATAGTTCGCCTACAATCTTATAGTCTAAAAAATGCTCTATATCCTTATAGTGATCTTCAATTTTACCTTGATGAGATGCAGTTTGAGTATCTACCTTGGACTCATTCACATAGTCATAGATGGTAATAGGTGTACTTTCTTCTTGTTTAAGAGTAATGTTTTTATCAATGATCGGAGTTGGATTTAGATCTACTTCAATCTCTTGAAGACTAGATAAATCAATATTAATAAGATTGGCCTCTACAGGAAGTGGTTTTGGATCCTGTTTTACCGCTGTGGGCATAGGATTTAGTACTTGATATATTTTAGCACTAACAGCGCTGTATACTAGATCATAAATTTTACTTGGACTTGAGAATTTAACATTCAGTTTACTTGGATGAACATTGACATCTACATCGGTCGCAGGCATTGCGATATTCAATACATAAAAAGGAAATTGTCTAGGCATTAAATACTCTTCATATGCCATATATACAGCCTTAGATACTATCTCATCTATTACGTATCTAGAGTTTATCATGAGAGTTTGGTGCGTCGTATTTGGTTTGCTGTATCCTATGTGCGACACATAACCGCTAACCTTGATCTCTCCTAATTCTTTCTCTATATACATGATATTTGATGCACATTCATCACCATATACACAATATATTGCGTCTAGTAGTGATCCGCCATTTGTTTGATATACTGTTTTGTTATCTACAATATATCTAAATGCAATATCTGGATGTGCTAAGATATATCTTGCCATTATATTAGTAATTTGATTTTCTTCTTGCTTTGGTTTACGTAAAAATTTCCTTCTCGCAGGAGTATTGAAGAATAGATTATTGACTTCAATCTTGGTACCCTGCTCTCCTGCATCTACCTGTACTTCACCAAACTCTCCGCCATTAATCTCTATTGAGTGGGCATATTCGCCATCTTTAGTCTTGGTGAGTAGTCTTGTTTGACTAACATTGGATATACTAGCCAATGCCTCTCCTCTAAATCCTAATGTCATAATGGCATCTAGATCGGTAATATCTTTTATCTTGCTCGTAGCATGCGGTAAGAATGCTTTTATAACATCTTCTTTGTCTATACCCTTACCATTATCTCTAACAATTATTTGATCTATACCGCCATTCTTAATCTCAACTGTGATCTTTGTAGCACCTGCATCTAGAGAATTGTCAATTAGTTCTTTTACAATGGAAAAAGGACTCTCAACTACTTCACCAGCTGAGATACGATTAATAATCATACTATCTAGTATGTTAATTGCCATAAATCCTCTCTATTTTTTCGCAATATCAATTAGGTGAGACAATGTCTCAAATGCAGACATTGGACTCATTTTATTAATATCGATTTCATTCAAAATATTTGATAACTCATTATCGTTAGATGTAGTGCCAATCTTCTCTGTCTCTAATTTGGTAATTAATTCTTTAGCTCTTGATATTATCTCTGAAGGTAAGCCTGCTAGATTCGCTACTTCTATACCATAACTACGAGTAGCACTACCACGCATTATTTTCCTTAAGAAAACAAGTTTGCCACCTATCTCTTTAATTGATATACAATAATTCTTAACACCAGGATACATTCCTTCTAATTGCATCAATTCATGATAATGTGTAGCAAAAAGTGTCTTAGCATTTAATTTGCTAGATAAATGCTCTACTACAGACCAAGCGATAGACAGCCCGTCAAATGTAGAAGTACCGCGCCCTACTTCATCTAAGATGATTAGACTATTATTGGTACAATAATTAAGGATATTCGCTACTTCTATCATCTCTACCATAAATGTTGATTGACCGACCGCTAGATCATCACTCGCTCCGATACGTGTGAATATTCTATCTACTATACATATATCTGCTGATTCCGCGGGTACGAAACTACCAATATGTGCCATATATGTAATAAGAGCAATCTGACGCATGTATGTAGATTTGCCCGCCATATTAGGACCGGTCAAAATAATAGTTCGCTGATCAGTTTGATTCAGAATACAATCATTCGGTATGAAATCCTGCTTATTGATCTTCTCTACCACAGGATGACGTCCTGATATGATATTTATTTCGTGGTTAGTGTTTATGTGTGGCCTATTGTAATTATTGTCATCTGCTACTACCGCCAATGAGTAGATGCAGTCAATAGTAGAGACCGCTATTGCTACTTGTTGCATTATTTGAGTGTATTGCATTAAAGCATCTTTAAATTCTTTGAAAATCTTCTCTTCTAGTGCTAGTGCCTTATCATGACTAGTAAGAATTTGTTCTTCAAATTGCTTTAACTCTTCCGTAATGTAACGTTCATTATTTGATATTGTTTGCTTTCTAATATACGTGAAAGGTACTTGCTCACTATATTGTTTGTTTACTTCGATGTAATAACCAAAGACTCTATTATAGCCAATCTTTAGTGTCTTAATACCTGTTGATTCTCTTTCTCTTGCTTGTATACCTAACAAGATGTCTTCAGCATTACTTTTGATATTACGAAGTTGATCTAGTGAGTTATTAAATCCTTCACGAATATAACCACCATCTTTGATTAGTGCCGGTGCATCTGGCGAAATGGTGAGTCGGATAGAATCCACTATCGCACTCACATCTACTAGTCCATCAGCAAGCGGGATCAGTCTAGCATCACTAGAGCTTATTATCGCATTCTTCAATGCTGGCACTTCTGCTAGAGAGTTTGCTAAAGACAAACATTCTTTTGGTGTGATATTACCAAGAGATATTCTACCTACTAATCTCTCTATGTCTTGGATATTATTTAGGATTCGCTCTATCTCTACCCTTATTATTGGATTTTTTAATAAAGCGTCTACCTTATCAAGTCTAGCATTAATACTATTCTTGTCCTGCAAAGGTTGTCTAATCCATGATTTCAATAATCTAGCACCACCACTAGTACAAGTGTTATCTAATACCCATAATAAAGATCCATATTTAGAATTATTGCGCATAGTAGTTTCTATTTCTAGATTTCGTCTAGTATTAGTATCTACATACATGAATTGCTCATCACGAATTAGTTTTGGCATTTTTATATGATTAAGTTCTCGTTTTTGAGTCTCTAAGAAATATTGTAATAATGCACCGATCGCAATAACGCATGGCTTGTCTGCAAAGTCGAATCCACTAATACTATCTAGATTGTATTGCTTCAAAACGGTTTTTTCCGCATTGGAATAGTTAAACGCCCAATCATAATACACATTCATTCTGAACTGATTACTAGTATTGAGGCATACTATATTCTCTTTCATCTCCATTACTTTATCGTTACAAATGATCTCAGCAGGCATGATTCGAATAATTTGATCATTAATATAACTAGCGTGGTCTTCACCTTTGAAACTGCCTACGAAGCTCTCTCCTGTAGAAATATCGCTATACGCGTATGTGGTAGTATTGCCATTATTATAAATACACATTAGATATACATTGCTAGAATCTGTGAGCATTGATGGATCAATTACTGTACCCGGCGTGATGATTCTTACCACTTCACGTTGTACAATTTTGCCGACGACCTTGTCTGTCTGCTCACATATCGCTACTTTGTATCCCTTTTCTATTAACTTCTGAGCATAAGACTCATAAGCGTGGTGCGGTACACCACACATTGGAGCACGCTCTTCTAAACCGCAATCTTTACCAGTAAGCGTGATATCCAATTCTTTACTAGCTATCTTAGCATCTTCAAAGAACATCTCGTAGAAATCACCCAAGCGATAAAAGAGTATACAATCTTTATACTCTTCTTTAGTATTCAGATAAGATCTCATCATAGGAGATAGTTTCTTGTCGTCGATCATTTTATTACTCCTGATAATTTATGATTTCTAATCCCCTCTACATAAATATTTTCAAAATATTGTTCATTATTGAATTT
>JBKSNA010000022.1:0-2672 GCA_046882085.1 Clostridia bacterium | reverse complement strand
CTATACAACATCACTAGCATCACAGCATTATTGTGTGCTATAATATTCTTCGCTTATCCTAGTGCTGGATTTAATAACCTCCTTATGGAGTTTGAGAATATTTATTCAATTACAACACATTCTTTATTGTTGGTAACTTCTATAAGTATGATTACATTGAAATTTACAGACTTTAGGTACAAGGATATGTGGAAGGATATGATATGTTTGGCAGTCATATTTATATATGCCTGTTTTGAAATGTGGGTATTAAAGATTGCAGATAATCCATTATACTTCTTACCAATGGCTGACAACGAAATTCAAGAAATCTTAGGTGTTGGCAATATGCTATATGTAGTAATCTACACAATGTTTGTTGCGATATTTATCAATGCATTCTATCTAATTCAAGATAGACATAATGCATTTAAGAAACGTAAGTAAACAATGCACAATAAAAAGCGCTCCTGAATGAGCGCTTTTTTGATGTGGTAGGTTTACTTGATAACTATGTATTGTAGAATTGTATTGTAATAGCAAATTATTAGATTTTCTCATAAATATATTTATGAAAAATAATTGTTTAGAAATCATTGGTGGGAATAAACTCTATGGCAGTATTAGGAATCAGACATCTAAGAATGCAACTTTGCCTATAATGTCAGCATCAATATTGTCAAGTGGAGTAGTAGAGTTAAGAGATATGCCAGATATTACAGATATTGATAACATGATCAGTATTCTAGAAGGATTGGGTGCTTTCGTAGATAGACAGGGAAGTATTATTAAGATTGATCCTGAGAATGTACGAAATGATCAAATATCTGAGAGCCTATCTAAGAGTATGCGATCGTCAGTTTTTCTATTAGGATCAATGCTATCGAGATTCAAGTCTATGAGACTTTGTCTACCTGGTGGCTGTCAAATCGGATCTAGGCCAATAGATATACATATTAATTCACTCAAACGACTAGGAGTGAGAGTCGCGGAGCACTGTGATAGCATTTCTTTCGATGCAAGTAATGCGAAATGTGGTAGAGTTAGACTAAGGTTACCTAGTGTGGGAGCGACTGAGAATTTGATAGAATTTGCATGTCTACTGCCAGGTAAGACTATTATACTGAATCCGGCAAGAGAGCCGGAAATAGTGGATTTGGCTAATTTCTTAAATAAAATGGGTGCAAAGATTTTAGGTGCAGGTACTAAGAAAATAACAATCTATGGTGTAGATAGACTGAAAGGTACAATATATACACCAATGGGAGATAGAATAGTGTCTGGAACAATAATGACTGCGGTAGCGATTGCAGGTGGAGATGTGACAATTACTAATGCTTGCCCTTATCAAAGTGAAAAAATTATTAAAATTCTATGCTCACTTGGTTGTCAAATCGATATCAAAAATGATATAATACATATAACTAAAGATCAAGATCTTAGTTCAAATATATCTTTAGCTACCGATTATTATCCAGGATTTCCTACTGATATGCAGTCTATGATATTGGCGTTGGCTAGTGTAGTAGATGGGAAGACGATAATCAAAGAAAAGATCTTTGAGAATCGATTCTTGACTGTCAGAGAACTACAACGAATGGGTGCTAATATCACCATATTATCTAATCGAAAAGTATTAGTGCGCGGAGTTAGGCGATTGTCTGGTTGTGAAGTAGAAGCATTAGATCTTCGGGGTGGCGCATCGTTAGTATTGGCTGGACTAAAAGCGGAAGGTAAAACGATAATTCACAATGTACATTTTATCGACAGAGGATATGATCATATCGAAGATATGTTGACTAGTCTTGGTGCAGATATACGAAGGATATGAAAAAAACACTTATAGTTTCAACACTTATGATATCATTTATCGCACTAATAGCTATTTTGTTTAGTGTGGTTTTTTGCCTTCGCAGTCAACATGTCACTTTTTTAAATGAAGATATATCATATTCAGCTGAAGAAATAGTGTCTACTGCGGGATTAAAAAATGGTAAATCTATATTCATGTTGGACAAGGATAGAGCAATAGATAATATAGAATCAAAATTTCCAGATCTAAAAGTGGTGCAGATTAGTACCAATAGTCTAACTAAGATAGATATTAGGGTAAAGAAAAGACACGAATTATTTTATATACAATCAGGCGAACAATATTACATATTGGACGAAGATCTAAAGGTTATGGATATATCTTCTGATTTACCAGCATTAATCAAGCTTGATATAGAAATCTCAGAGCAGGTAAAAAAGGGAGAATTTATATTTGCAGACAAAAAGGATATTACATCAGATCTATTCGTGGCAGTATATACCACAATGTTGGAGAGCGAAGGAAGTGATGCCTACGCAGAGATGATTGGCAAGATTGGCGAATTATCATTCGTTAAAGGGTATACACTTGATGGAGAATATGATCGAGTGATAATTACATTAAAGTCTGGCATTAAATTTGATATTGGTCGACCTGACATTAACCTACAATACAAACTAAACGTATGCTATCAAGCAATGCTTACTGATGATGTAGATGATACTGTAGGCATAGTTAGAGTTTACTATAATGCAGATGGTAGCGAACATTTTGGTTATTTTGAGAATTAAGTCTACATTTCGTAGACTTTTTTGTTTCATAAAATACCGATTGTAGTGTGATATGTTGAATATTGACCGAATATATGGAAAATAATGGG
>JBKSNA010000021.1:0-2422 GCA_046882085.1 Clostridia bacterium | reverse complement strand
TCCGGCATTACATTGAATCTTAGTTCTTGCTTGGTAGTCGGATGAGCGAATGTGAGTTCGTATGCCCACAATGCTAAATGTCCACCATGCGATTTGTCCCCATATTTGAAATCTCCAAATATAGGAGTATTGAGTTGACTAGCCATCTGTACTCTAATCTGATGACTGCGTCCTGTGATTAGATTGACACTAATAAGAGAAAAATCTCCTTTGGTATCAATTAATTCATATTCTAGAATTGCCTCTTTAGCCCCTTCTTCCAACTTTGGAGCGATGCTAACTGTATTAGTCTTCTCGTCTTTCTTGAGATATGTTACTAGTCTGTCGCTCGCAATCTGCGGACGACCATTAACTACACAGAAATATTTTTTCTTCAACTTCTTATCTTTTAGCTGTGCTGATAGTCTACTAGCAGCCTTGCTAGTCTTAGCGAACACCATGACTCCACCTGTAGGTCTATCTAATCTGTGCACTAATCCTAAAAATACATTTCCAGCCTTATTATCTCTTTCTTTGATGAAATCCTTAATTATAGTGAGCATATCAGCATCTTCACTACTGTCTTCTTGTACTGCGATATTATGAGGTTTGATGACTACTATAATATGATTGTCTTCATAGATAATCTTTGGTTCAATATTCATACATTTTCCTTAAATTTTAAAATTCTATATAATTGTATACATTTTTCAAATTTTTTCAATAGTTTTTTGAAATTTATCTGAATTTATTTTACGAAAGTCTTGATAGCACTACAGCCACATGGCAACACTATTCCTTCTTCTTCAGTAGGCAATCCTACTTCATAGCAATCAGTCTTACCACCAGGAATATTGGCATTAAGGATATTCGCCATCACTGTAGGTTGTAGTCCTGTAGTATAGCTATTGATCAAAACAAATAGCGGATCATCGCTCAATATCTTAGCGCACAATTTCACAAAATCAAAGATATTATCTTCGATCTTCCAAGTCTCGCCTTTAGGTCCGCGACCAAATGATGGCGGATCCATAATGATTGCATCGTATTTATTGCCACGTCTGATCTCTCGCTCTACAAACTTGATACAATCATCTAATATATATCTTATATTGTCTATTCCATTTAATCCTGCATTAATCTTAGCAATATCAATCATACTCTTAGCAGCATCTACATGCGTTACCTTTGCTCCAGCTAACGCACATTCTATGCTTGCACCTCCGGTATATGCGAATAGATTTAATACTTTGATCTCTCGCTTTGATTTTTTGATCAAATCTGTCATCATATCCCAATTCACTGCTTGCTCTGGGAATAGGCAAATATGTTTGAAACTCATCGGTTCGATATGGAATTTTACACCCTTTCGCTCAATCACAAAAGACTTAGGCATCTTAGGATTTAGTTTCCATTCACCAGACTTATTCTCAGTTCTCTTATATGACGCGTCTACCTTGGTAGGTAATTTCTTATCTGTATTCCATATTACTTGTGGATCTGGACGCAAAAAAGTAAAACCGCCTATGCGCTCTAACTTTTCACCACTAGCAGTGGCTTTGATGATATAATCTTTCCATTCTGTCGCTATTCTCATTAATACACATCCAATATTTTTTTCATATCAATAATATCTGCTGAAGATATAATCTTTAGTGGCTTACCATTATCCTTACCACCTTTAGTGATTAGAATGATAAGCAATTTTCTATTATTCTCAAAGCAATTCATTGCTTCATCAACAGTCAAAGACTCATTCGCCAACATGAAATAATAATCTTCACCCATTTCGTGAATGATATCTCCTACAGTATTCTCTTGTACGAACTCTTGCAGATTAGCCTGTTCGCCAATCTTCTTGCCTAATACGGTTATTAGTTTTCTACCATTCAATATACCAATTAATTTATCACCATCGTATGTTGGCAGATTAGAATATCCTGTCCTATATATCAATTCTATTGCAGACGCGATCTTCATATCGCTGTTGATAGTGATTACTTCTTTATTGCCTATTCTATCTATTGCCTCTGGTGGCTCTGAGATAAGGTGAGCCAATTTCTCAATCTTGTCCACAATATCATCATGTGGCTCTGCAATAGTATATTTGCTATTACCCTGATGAATGATAGCATTACGAAGTCTACCGAAGTCAATTAAATCTTCTTCATATTTTCTCACTATTGAATTAAGTACTACACTTCTGCGAATCACATCGCTAAATGACATACTTCGCTTGAAATTATATATAGTACGAAGACTATAATCTATATTGTTGTAAGCTGTAATAAATCTCTCCGCATTTGTTTTCTTCATATATCTCTCCTATTCTAGATTATATCACATAAAATATTTTTTGCAAAAACAATTTTAATAGATAGATCTAATTTTATATGTCTACAATGTGAAAAATTGTGATATATTGACTATTTTAGAGAAAAAA
>JBKSNA010000020.1:0-5377 GCA_046882085.1 Clostridia bacterium | reverse complement strand
TTAGATAAATACTCGGACATATACAAATTTATTTCATCAATAATATCCTGCTCTGTAATGTTTCCCAAATCTTGCACTCGCGCGCTCACAAATGAAAAAACATCATCGTAAGCATCTAAGTATACCTGCTCTATATACTCCTTTCTAGTAAGATCTTCTCTTGAGATCAATTCTTGATAAAACGAATCTTTCAACATAAATTATTACCTCTATTTAGAATTTACTACACTATAGAGAATTTGTCAAGACTAAATTTTGAAAAAGAGTGGAAACCAATCTAATATATTTTCTAGCACATACATATAAAAAATCCTTAGCGGATTGCTAAGGATTTACTCATTAATCTTCTTGTTTTTTCTTAGCTTGAGATTTTATCTCGTCTTTGATGTCGTCCACGATTTCTTTGCCTTTTTCTACGCCTTTATCTACTGCTTCAGCAAAAGGCTTATTAGTTTTGCAAACAATAGAACCTACGACGAATCCAATTCCCATACCGATTAATAATTCTTTCATAACTATCCCTCCAAGAATAGTATTTGTAGGATATTATAATTAATACAATATGTTAATTGTTAATTTTTGCCATTTTCTCTTTGTAATCACTGATGGCTAAGCGCATACAATCTACACAGAAATCAATATTTATATCGCTATCGTCTTCTAATGCTTTCTTAATAGTATATGGATCAAGGAAGAACATAGAGATCATCTTACCCTTTACCATTTCAGTCATTTGAGCGCATATCGCCATAATATATGGAGTAGCTTGTGCTCTAAACTTACAGTCTACAATAATACCGCTGTCTATTCTAAGAGAGAACTCTACATGCTGACTCTCATCTTCGTTGTACAAATCAGCTATACCATCTGGCTTAGAGATTCTACCAGCATTCTTTGGATTATTGAATAAATTTAACATCATCTTATTAAGCATTGTTGCCTCCCTTTCTCTTTCTGATCTTCATGCCATATGTAGATGAGTAAGATCTTAGTTCATCTACTGAACGCTTAATAATAGCTACTGCTTTGTCTAATTCTTCATATGAGTTATTCTTACCTAGACTAAATCTAATAGTTGCCTTAGCATTATCATTGGATAATCCGATAGCCTGCATCACGTGAGAGACTGATATACTATTAGTAGAACAAGCACTACCTGTAGATACAGCCACACCATTCATGTCTAATTTCATAAGCAAACTCTCACCATCTACTCCTATAAATGTAGCAGATATAATATGTGGAAGTTTTTGTCTAGTATCACCATTGATGATCACATTCTCTACATTAGTAGTTAATTGTGTAATAAAATACTCACTCAAAGCTCTAAGCTTAGCATTGTTAGTACGAACATCTCTATATGCTACTTCACTAGCTTTAGCGAATCCTACTATACCCGCAGTATTAGTAGTACCACCACGCTTAGATCTCTCTTGATTGCCTCCGAAGATGATTGGTTGAATTTTAGCTCTATTAGATACATATAATGCACCTACACCCTTAGGTCCATATATCTTATGTGCAGATATAGTCATAGCATCTATACCTAAGTCTTCTACATCCATCTGCATATGTCCATATAATTGTACCGCATCAGTATGGAATAATATTCCACTCTCATGTGCGGTGTGCGCTATTGCTTTGATATTTTGAATGGTGCCTAATTCATTATTTGCAGACATGATTGATATCAAGATAGTACTAGGTTTAATAGCACCCATTAGTTCTGCAAAATTGATAAATCCGTGTCTATCTACATTTAGATATGTTACTTCAAAACCATGATGCTCTAAATATTTACACGCCTCTAATACTGACGGATGTTCTATCTTGCTAGTAATGATATGATATCCTTTACCTTGATTAGCGTATGCCAATCCTATGATAGCCCAACTATTCGCTTCACTACCACTGCCTGTAAAATATATCTCGTTCGCCTTAGCGTTAATACTCTCTGCTATAATATCTCTACTCTCGTCTACCAAATTAGATGCTTCTCTACCGAATGAGTGAATAGAAGAAGAGTTGCCATAAGTATTATTGTACACATTTACCATAGCATTCAATACTTCTGCACCTATATTGGTGGTCGCCGCATTGTCTAAATAAATCATTTCTTTGTTCATAAACTTTCTCCGTTAAGTATAATTTATCATTAATAAATAAATTTGTCAATATCTAATCAATAAATTGATTAAAAAGAAAACCTTCTAAAATCTACCATTATGTCAATTTTTTGTCAAGAAAAAAGAGCTAACAAGCTCTTAATCTTCGTCTATATCCGCTTCAGCACATCTATTCACGAAATCTACTATATCATCAAATGAATTTAATCCTACTAGACTATCTACCTTCTTGCCATCTCTAAAGCAAACTAATGTAGGCACGCTGAATATTCTATATCTCTTGGCCACCTCTTCATTCTCATCTACATCAATATTATAGAAATCAACATCAGGCATCTTCTCAGCCACTTTCTCAATAATAGGCTTTAGCATTCTACAAGGCATACACCATGTAGCTGAGAAATCAATAACTACTAACCCTTCTGAACCATTGATAATGTTATCAAAATCTAATTCGTTCATTATTACCTCCTATATTAAAATATCATTCAAAATTTTAGCACACATAATGCTAGACATATTCACTACATAGTATACCACACTTCCGATCGTTTGGCAATCAAATTTTAATGCTTTTTGTTTGGTGTAACACACATTAAGTTGCTTGATCCCCTCAGTAGCGCAATACTTACGAATAATCTTTGCTATAGGATCATAACTTGTCTTAGATATGTCCGATATCTCAAAATTAGGAATGCCTATATATCTATTACCAGCACCCATAGCAGATAGTATTGGAATATTATGCTCATACGCATATTTAATAAGTACTTTCTTGGCAGCAATATCATCTATACAGTCCACTATATAGTCATATTTACCTATATCCAACTCAAGAATATTATCTGCGGATAATTTAATATTATACTTCGTTAGTTTTATATCATGATTGATGTTTAATAATTGTTTTTCTAATGCATCTACCTTACATTCTCCTATGGTGGTATGGTCGGCTAAGAGTTGACGATTGATGTTAGTAATGTCGATCTTATCAAAATCCATTATACCTATATTTCTCACCCCTGAGCGAGCCAACATATGAACCAATGCGCTACCAACGCCTCCTACACCTACCACAAGGATACGAAAAGATGACAGTCTGTCCAACTGTCCATCTTCTAACATCATACTAAATCTATCTAAAAACTTTGGTCTATAAGACATATTTCTTGTAATCATTAGCATGCAATAAATCTTTCATCGCATTCTCGACGAATGGTTTATCTACCACCACCTTGATCATAGGATTCTCATCGCTAGCATTGAAAGAAATATCTTCTAATAATTTCTCCATAATAGATTGAAGTCGTCTAGCACCAATATTTTCTCTATTCTCATTCTCATTGACCGCCAACTCTGCTATAGCATCTATGGCATCATCAGTAAATTCTAGATCAATATTGTCTACGACCAATAATTGCTTGTATTGATTGGTAATAGCATTTTGTGGAATGGTAAGGATCTTTTTGAAGTCATCTTTTCCTAAACTATCCAACTCTACTACAATCGGGAAACGACCTTGTAATTCTGGTATAAGATCACTTACACTCGCGATATGGAAAGCACCCGCCGCTATAAATAGAATATAATCAGTATGAATTACACCATATTTAGTATTTACCACACTTCCTTCTACTATAGGCAGAATATCTCTTTGGACACCTTCGCGTGATACATCTTGACCATGATTTTTCTTGGCTGCAATCTTATCTATCTCATCTATGAAGATAATACCCTCTTGCTCTGCGCGGAAGATAGCTTCTTTATTGATAGAGTCCACATCTAACATCTTGTCGCACTCTTCATTGATCAACAACTCTTTAGCGCGACCTACAGTCATCTTCTTCATATTTCTTGGTTGCTTGATTACTCCGCCAATGATTTGACCAATATTGATCTCGCCACCAATCCCGTCCATCAAGTTAAGTGGTTTAGGCTGTTCTTTTACTTCTACCTCTATGCTGTCATTATCGTACTTGCCTGCACGATAGTCTTCATAGAACTTCTGACGAAATTCTTCAGTATCTTCCTCTTCCGGTTTAGCTGCTTTCTTCAACGGATATAGTATATCTGTAATCTTCTTATCTACAATAACCATTGCTCTATCTCTAATCTTGGCTGTATGTTCAGCGCGGACGATTCTGATGCTTGCCTCTACCAAATCTCTAACCATACTCTCTACATCACGACCGACATATCCCACTTCAGTATATTTAGTCGCTTCGACTTTCACGAATGGCGCGTTGACTAATTTAGCTAATCTTCTAGCAATCTCAGTCTTACCTACACCGGTAGGTCCTTTGAGAATTATATTCTTAGGCGTTATCTCATCTCTAACATCTTTAGTCAAACGACTACGTCTATATCTATTCCTAAGAGCAATAGCTACAGCACGCTTGGCTTTCGCTTGTCCTATAATGTAATTATCTAAATTTTTAACTATTTCTTTACAATTCATCATATTACACCTCTTCTACTACATAGTTGGTATTAGTGAAGACGCAGATATCCGATGCTATCTCCATTGATTTGAATGCTATGTCTTTAGCAGATAGGTCAGTATTGCGAAGTAATGCCTTGGCTGCAGATAATGCAAAATTACCACCACTACCGATCGCACATATACCATCGTCAGGCTCTATCACATCGCCTACGCCTGAGATGATGAGCAAGGTATCTTTGTCCGCAACTATCATCATTGCTTCTCCTGTCCTACCGCCATTTCTCACACCTCTAGCATACTCTATAGCACTGCGCATTAAACTACCGCTGTATTTATTGAGCATTTTCTCAAACTCTTCACTCATAGCGAATGCATCTGCTGTACCACCAGCGAATCCTATTACAACGTTGTCATTGTATATTCTGCGTACTTTTCTAGAGTGTCCTTTGAATATTACTTGCTGTCCCATGGTAACTTGTCCATCGCCGATGATTACTGTTTTGTTGTCTTTTTTGACCGCTAGGATAGTAGTACCTCTAAATTGTTCCATTCTTTTCTCCTCTCAAATAATCTTGTATAGTCTGTATAGATCTATCTCTATATGCTATATATCGCTGTTTTTTGTCCCTTATCTCAATAGGATTCAGTATACCAAAGTTGGCATTAATAGGTTGGAATCCATCAACATTGGCATTGACTAAATAATTATATAACCCACCAATAATGGTGTCTGCAGAGAAGCTAACTAGTTCACGTCCTTCTATCATATTGATAACATTGATAGCACAATATAGGCCGCTCGCTATAC